>JAKCEJ010000089.1 GCA_021838065.1 Pseudomonadota bacterium | reverse complement strand
GGGCCCTGAAGCTCGGTGCGTTCGACTTCGTGTCCAAGCCCCTTGATCTGGGCATCCTGCGCAAGCTCATCGACAATGCCATCCGCCTGAACGCCACGGCGGCGGCCGCCGAGCCGGCCGTCGATCCCGGCCGGGCGCGGCTCATCGGCCACTCAGTGCCGATGGAGCAGCTGCGCGAACTGATCGGCCGGGTGGCCCGCAGCGAGGCGCCCGTGCACATCTCGGGCGAATCGGGCACCGGCAAGGAATTGGTGGCCCGCCTGATCCATGAATCCGGCGCGCGCCGGGAGCGGCCGTTCATCGCCGTCAACTGCGGCGCGATCCCGACGGAGCTGATGGAGAGCGAGTTCTTCGGCCACAAGCGCGGCAGTTTCACCGGCGCGGTCGCCGACAAGAAGGGTCTGGTGCAGGCCGCCGAGGGCGGCACGCTGTTCCTCGACGAGGTGGCGGATCTGCCGCTGCACATGCAGGTGAAGCTGCTGCGGGTCGTTCAGGAGAAAACCGTCCGCCCGGTCGGGGAATCGCAGGAAGAGAAAGTCGACGTGCGCATTCTCTCGGCAACGCACAAGAGCCTCGCCGAGCTCGTCGCCCAGGGCCAGTTCCGCGAGGATCTCTTCTACCGCATCAACGTCATCGAGCTGCACGTACCCTCGCTGCGCGAGCGGCCCGAGGACATTCCGGACATTGCCCGCACGGTGCTCACGCGCCTCGGCAAGCGCATGAGCGGCCCCGCGCCGCGCATCTCGGATGACGCCCTTGCGCAGCTTGCGGCGTATCCGTTTCCGGGCAACGTGCGTGAACTGGAGAACGTGCTGGAGCGGGCACTGACGCTGTGCCTCGGCGGAATGATCACGGCCGAGCACATCAAGCCGCGCACGCCCGCGCGGGCACCAGCGCCCTCATTGGCTCCAGTGGAGCCGTCCAACGCCGCCGGTGCCCTGGGCGATCACCTGGAAGACGTCGAGCGCAATGCCATCCTGCAAGCGCTGGAGAAGACCCGCTACAACAAGACGGCGGCGGCGAAGCTCCTCGGCATGAGCTTCCGGGCGCTGCGCTACCGGATCAAGAAGCTCGGGATCGAGTGACGGGTCGGGTGCCCACCCCCGCAAGTCGATCGGCCAGCGCGATGCGCCGTGGATGTCGTACGCTCTGGCTCAGCCGTGTCTAGCGGAAGCTCGAACTGAGTCGTGCGGGGAGACGCTTCCGCCGTGACTCCCAATCTGCGGACCATTGACTCCCCATCTGCCGAGCGCCAGAATCCCATTCCGCCGGGATTCGGAGTCGGCATGTTCGATCGATTTGTATAGCGACCGATCAGCCACCCGCTCGGATGGCGCAGCCGGCACACTGGACCGCGGACCGGGAGCTGCGCTCCTCCGAGGGGCTCCTGCACTCGCACCTGAACGAACTTCTCCAGCCCGCTTCCCGGCTGCGGCCGCGTCGGCAGCACGCCCCCCTTCTGCACCAACTGGCGCCGCACCTTGTACAGCATCGCCATGCTCAGGCCGTGCGCGCGGTAGTAATCCGTCAGCGACAGCCCCTCCTTCTGCGCCTCTTGGATCCGCTCCATGAAGCGCTGCTGCCCCAGCGTCAGATCCCATCGCGTCTCTTCGCTCATCGTCATGCCCTCGGCATGCGGCCCATTGCCGCCACCAGAGCATCGAGCCATCAGCTCAGGGTCGGAAGGACGGGATCCCGGAGTGCTTACCTTTTGCGAAGTCGCGATAGCGCCATGACGCACGTCAGGGCTACAAACCCTTGAGCTTTGCCAGCGGCCCGATGTGCCTCTCATAGTTTTTCCAGCGCCCAAGAGACCTTGAATATATCTTCTGGCGGACCTGCCAATTACTCGCCGTCGTAACCGTTCGCCGAGTTTTATGGAATTCGAGAACCTTCGAATCCCACTCCAAACCAATAAATTCGATAATTCGCCGACTCCAATGCTCCTGATCGGTCACCAGCTCCGCATACGACACCTCTAAAAAAGTTTCCCGCGGGAGTACGGAACGCCAATGAGCCACAAGACGATTGTATTCCTGGTAGTAGTGCGCGAGATCATCCAAGTCCATGGCGAAGGCCGCGGCGTTCGCAAAATCCTGAAAATAATTTGACAAACACGTGTCGATTGGATCGCGGCGCATGCAAATGATGCGCGCATGAGGCAAGACCGACAGAATCAATCCAAGGTAATCGACGTTCGACGGCGTCTTGTCGACAACGCGCTCCGCATCTTTGGAGCGCGCAGCCAGCGTCTTCAGGTACGCATCCGCGAGCTTGCGCGCTTCGGCTCCCTCCGGGATCGACCTCCGCAGGTATTCTGGGTGCTTTTGCCCCACGCCACCCCAATACAACAGTTCTCCGGCACCAACCGCGAGCGGATGTGAGGCAATAATTTGCTCCACCAATGACGTTCCGGATCGCATCATCCCAACTACTAACACTGGCCGCGCGGAATCGACTGCCCCGTCGTTCGGCGAAGAAAACCGGTCCGCAGTGTAAAGCCGCAAGACATCTTGAATGTACTCAACGCGAGCCTTCCGATCATAGGGAACAGAGGCGAGCTTACGCAGCTCGTTCGCCCGTTGGTACTGTTCGAAAGCCTGAGAAAAATTGCCCAGATCGTCATGATACTTCCCAACAGCGAAGCGCAATTTAGCCTCCTCCATCGGCGGCAACCCCATTCTCAATACCCGCTGAGTCTGCTCAAACCAACTAGCATCGTCAGCCGACATCCGGCGCAGGTCCGCGAACGTCGCCAGCGCCTCGGAACAGTCCGGATTGACTTCAAGTGCGCGACGCAAGAACTTCTCGGCCTCATCGAATTTGCCCTCCATACTTGCGATCCAAGCCAACCCGCACAATGCACTCGCGCTGCGCGACTTCAAGCGCAACGCCTTCCCGAAGCACTCTTTCGCTTCCTCCACGCGATCCAGCGCACTCAAGGTGTGCCCAAGGCCGATCAGCGCCTCAGCGTTCTGCGGATCCTGCTTCACCGCCCGCCGCAGCGTTGCCTCTGAGCCAGAAAAGTTGCCCCGCCACCGCAAAAGATTACCCAAGTTAAATTGAGCATCGGCTCGACGCGGCTCGATCTGCAACGCCCGCCGAAACTCGGCCTCAGCTTCAACATATCGCCCTTGACGGCATAGAGCATCGCCCAGCTTGTTGTGCGCGAACGCATGATTCGGTCTGATCTGCAGGACTTCGCGCAACTTCTCGATCGCGTCGCCGTACGCACCCTTGGAAAAATCATGATCGACTGCATGAAGCAGTGGATCAATGCGTTTTCGCGACGCTGGAGGCGCACCGCCAACATCGGCGTTTGGCAATCGCGCGACGCTCTCCGCAGGACCTGGCGCACCGCCGCTGAGCTGCACCAGCAGCAAGTGCGTCAATTCGTCAGCACGGTGTTGCGTCACTCCATTTTCGATTAATCGCCATTTGAACGACCCTAGCAGCTTCGCGCGCTTGTACAGGTTGAGTTTCAGCGGCCGCGCATCCTGGGCAGCTCGTTGTAATAGCCTTTGGAGCTCAGCCGGCCGCACATCCCGTGCAGTCTCTTTTTCGACAAGCAGTGAATCCGCGAGCGAACTGCCCACGGAAGTCGCTTCGTGCGCATTGAACCATTCGAAAATCATGACGGTCGTGTCGTAAATGGCCTGATGAGGAACGCAGAAATTAATGACATATTGTCAGCTGGCTGCCTAGCAGCGAGGTGCCGCAGATCACGCTTGCGAGATTAGGCCGGGCACCGTGATCCATTTGATGCTTAACAGGCTGTTGAAATTCTATTTTCCCAAGGTCGATTCGATCAAAACTTGAGCAATCACGGACCATGAATCAGATAGTTATGACGTACTCGGTGAGAAATTGCACCTCGCAAAATAGTTTTTCACCAGCCTGTTAACGCGTCAGTCAAGCTGAATGTGACAAATTGCGTCACTTTGTGCCGCTGCAATCGACATCACCCAGCCAGTGACTGCGCGGTGTTTTACATAGCTAGACTCAGGCTCCATCTCATATTTAATATAAATCAACAGCTTATGGCCATCGCTCATTGGTGGCACGCCTCTTGCTTGTGCAATGACAGCAGGCGCCCTTTGCGCCTCTCGGCACAAGCCACCGTCATCCAGAGGAGATTCGCTACATGAAATCGGTGCAAAAGGGTTTCACCCTGATTGAATTGATGATCGTCATCGCGATCATAGGCATTTTGGCGGCCATCGCCATTCCGGCGTACCAGAATTACGTAGTCCGCGCCCAGGTGTCTGAAGGCGCGAGCTTGATCGGCGGCGTGGAGTCGGCCGTTGACGAGAACTACGCGAACACTGGCACGTGGGCCAAGTCGAACAAGGCCATCGGCATTACCAAGACAATTTCGGGCCAGTACGTGTCCAGTGTTTCACTGACGGCTCCTGGTCAAATCACGGTTACTTATAGTGACACGGCGCCGCAGGCAGCCAACTCAGCGATCAATGGCGATACGGTCGTGTGGACCGCGTACACTTCAGCGAATGGGGATGTTGCTTGGGAGTGCAACACGCATCTGACCACCGCTCCCACGACCGCGGCGACCGCCCCGGCGAAAGGGACCATCACGGATCAGAGCTACCTGCCCACCACTTGCCAAGGCTAAGGGACGCTTGATGCTGATCGAAGAAGCCCCCGCTCCGCGGGGGCTTCTTCTTTTGGGAGCCCAGTCACGGTGAGGGGACTTGGCCTGTGCGAGGATCAGGCGCAGATTTGACAATTGCCGGCATCGCCGGCTTGGGTACACTTGAGACCCGCGGATCGACTCGGACCACTGTAAGTCCATGAATGACAACGTCTCTGTAGCGCTCGGGGGCGCACGCTCCGGGCTCGGCGGCCTGCCGCAGCGCCTCGTCCAGGATGGCGTCGTCGACGAGGCGGCCGTCCTCGAGGCGCTGAACACGGCCCGCGAGCGCAAGATTGCGCTCGTGACCCAGCTCGTGGAGAGCGGCGCTGCTCAGGCCCGCGACATCGCGGTCGCGGCCTCGAACGAGTTCGGCGTGCCGCTGCTCGACCTCGACGCGATCAGTTTCGACCTCGAGACCGTCAAACTGGTCAGCGACAAGCTCCTGGCCAAGCATCGCGTGCTGCCGCTCTTTCGCCGCGGCAAGAAGCTCTTTCTCGGGGTCGCAGATCCCACTCATTTGCATGCGATCGACGAGATCAAGTTCCAGACCAGCCTCAGCATCGAGGTGGTCATCGTCGATGATGACAAGCTGCAGGCGGCCCTCGACAAGGCCATCGAGCAGGCCGGCAGTCAGATCGATGCGCTCGGCACCGAGGGCGACGTCGACCTCGATGGCCTGGACGTCACGGGCGGCGACGAAGAGGCGGATGACCGCATTTCACGGGACGACGTTGAAGACGCGCCGATCGTCCGATTCGTGAACAAGGTGATGCTGGATGCCATCCGGCGCGGGGCGTCGGACATCCATTTCGAGCCCTACGAGAAGACCTACCGGGTCCGATTCCGCATGGACGGCGTGCTGAAGGAGATGGCGCAGCCTCCCGTCCAGCTGGGCAGCAAGCTGGCCGCCCGCCTGAAGGTCATGGCGCGGCTGGACATCGCCGAGCGGCGGGTACCCCAGGACGGGCGCATCAAGATGAAGCTCTCGAAGACGCGGGCCATCGATTTCCGCGTCAGCACCTGCCCGACGCTGTTCGGCGAGAAGGTGGTGATGCGTATCCTCGACCCGTCGCAGGCGATGCTCGGCATCGACTCGCTGGGCTACGAGCCGTTTCAGAGGATCCTCTACGAGGAGCACCTGGAGAAGCCGCAGGGCATGATCCTGGTCACGGGCCCCACGGGCAGCGGCAAGACGGTGTCGCTCTACACCGGCCTCAACATCCTCAACCGCGAAGGCACGAACATCTCCACCGCGGAGGATCCGGCGGAAATCAATCTGCCGGGCGTCAATCAGGTCAACATCAACCCGAAGGTGGGACTGACCTTTGCGGCGGCCATGCGCGCCTTCCTGCGCCAGGACCCCGACGTGATCATGGTCGGTGAGATCCGCGACCTCGAGACCGCGGAAATCGCCATCAAGGCGGCCCAGACCGGTCACCTGGTGCTCTCGACCCTGCACACCAACGACGCGCCGCAGACGCTGACCCGACTCGTCGACATGGGCGTCAAGCCGTACGCGATCGCCACCTCCGTCAGCCTGATCATCGCGCAGCGCCTGGCGCGCAAGCTCTGTACCCAGTGCAAGCAGCCGCTCGACATCCCGGCCGAAGCGCTCCTGAAGGAAGGCTTCAGTGAGGACGATGCGCGCGGCGGGATGAGGATTTTCGGCCCCGTCGGCTGCTCGAACTGTACTGACGGCTACAAGGGCCGCACGGGCATCTATCAGGTCATGCCGCTCACGAATGCCATTGCGCGCATCATTCTCGGCGGCGGCAGCGCCGTCGAAATCGCCGACGAGGCCGCGCGCGAAGGCATCTGGGATCTGCGCCGCGCCGGCCTCGAGAAGGTCAAAGCCGGCGTGACCAGCCTCGAAGAAGTCAACAGCGTCACCATCGACTGACGTAGGACGGCGAACCCATGCCCCCGGCACTTTCCGCAACTGCGAAGACCTCGAAGCCCGACGCCCCGTTCCTGTGGGAAGGGCGTGACAAACGCGGCCAGCGCGTCAAGGGCAACACGATGGCGCCCGACGAGGCGGCCGTTCGCGCCGATCTGCGCCGCCAGGGCATCGCACCCTCGCGTGTACGGCGCAAACGGGAGAGCCTGAAGGGTGGCAAGCCCAATGCCGCGGACATCGCGGTGTTCAGCCGCCAGCTCGCCACCATGCTCATTGCCGGCATCCCGATGGTGCAGTCGTTCGAGATCGTCGCGAGCGGCGTCGACAAGCCCTCGCTGCGCGCCCTCATTCTCGCGATCAAAGCCGACGTTGAGTCCGGCACCTCGCTGTACGAGGCGCTCGCCAAGCACCCGCTTTACTTCGACGATCTGTTCGTGAACCTGGTGCGCGCCGGGGAGCAGGCCGGTGCGCTCGATACCCTGCTCGACAAGATCGCGACCTACAAAGAAAAATCGGAAGCCACCAAGAAGAAGGTCAAGAAGGCACTCTTCTATCCGGCGGCCGTCCTGATCGTCGCCGGCATCGTCACGACCGTCCTCATGATCTTCGTGATCCCCGAGTTCCAGAAGCTGTTCAAAGGCTTCGGCGCGAACCTGCCCGCCTTCACCCAGTTCGTCATCAACATCTCGAATGCGCTGCGCCATCACGGCATCTGGATCGCGCTCGTGATCGGCGCGGCTGGCTGGACGTTCATGTACTTCCAGAAGCGCTCGCGCAAGATGCGCGAAGTGCTCGACCGGATGTCACTGAAGATCCCGATCATCGGACCCATCCTCAACAAGGCGGCAATCTCGCGCTACGCGCGCACGCTCTCGACCATGTTCGCCGCCGGCGTCCCGCTCGTGGAAGCGCTGGAATCGGTCGCCGGTGCGACCGGCAACATCGTGTACGAGAACGCGGTCCTGAAGATGCGTGATGAGGTCGCGACCGGTCAGCGTCTGCAGCGCGCCATGGAAACGCAAGGCGTGTTCCCCAACATGGTGGTGCAGATGATTGCGGTCGGCGAGGAGGCCGGCTCGCTCGATGAAATGGCGGCCAAGGTCGCGGTGTTCTACGAAGCCGAGGTGGACAACGCGGTGGACTCCATGTCGAGCCTGCTCGAACCGCTGATCATGGTGATCCTCGGGGTGATCGTCGGCGGCCTGGTCGTCGCGATGTACCTGCCGATCTTCCAGCTCGGCAACGTCGTGGGCTGACGTGCAGCTGGCCGCACTGCTCGCTGCATCGCCCGCGTTCTTCACCGGCACCTGCGCGGTGCTGGGGCTGGTGATCGGCAGTTTTCTGAACGTGGTGATCCATCGCGTGCCGGTCATGCTGGAGCGGCGCTGGCGCGCCGAGTGCGCGGAGCTCGCCGATGCCCCCACGCTGCCTGCCGCAGCGGGTGTGCCATACAACCTGGTCGTGCCGCGCTCGTGCTGCCCGGCCTGCGGGACGCCCATCAAGGCCTGGCACAACATTCCGGTGCTGAGCTACCTGTGGCTGCGCGGCCGGTGCGCCCGCTGCTCGGCGCGCATCAGTCCGCGCTATCCGCTCGTCGAAGCACTCACCGGGGCGCTGTCGGCGCTGGTGGCCTGGCGGTTCGGCTTCGGCTGGCCGACATTGGCGGCCCTCGTGCTCACCTGGTTTCTGGTGGCGCTCGCGGCCATCGACATCGACCGTCAGCTGCTGCCCGACACCCTGACCCTGCCGCTGATGTGGCTCGGGCTGCTGCTGAGCCTCTTTGCGTCGGCGCACGGCGGCGGGCCGATCCCGGTCGATCCGCGCGCGGCCCTGATCGGGGCCGCGGCGGGCTACCTCAGCCTCTGGAGCGTCTACCATCTGTTTCGCGCGCTCACCCGCAAGGAAGGCATGGGCTACGGAGACTTCAAATTGCTGGCGGCACTCGGCGCCTGGCTCGGCTGGCAGATGCTGCTGCCGACGGTGATCATTGCCGCGGCGGTCGGCGCGCTGGTCGGGATCGTGCTCATCGTGGCGCGCGGGCGCAGCAGCAGCGTGCCGATTCCGTTCGGGCCGTTCCTGGCCGCCGGCGGCTGGCTGATGCTCATGGTTGGGCATCAGCTGGTTCAGTTCTACCTCGGGCTCTTTCCCGGCTGATCGCTCCCGCGGGGCGCAAAATCGCGCTAGAATCCGCGGCTTGGGCACGAAAATCATCCGTATTGGACTCACCGGCGGCATCGCCAGCGGCAAATCCACCGTGGCGGAACTGTTCCGCTCGCGTGCGATCCCCATCATCGACACCGACCAGATCGCGCGCGACGTGGTCGAGCCGGGACAACCGCCGCTCGAGCGGCTGGTGGAGCGCTTCGGGAAGGGGATCCTGACCCCGGACGGCCACCTCGATCGTCCGCGGCTGCGCGAGATCGTGTTCTCCGATCCGAGGGCGCGCGCCGACCTCGAGGCCCTGACGCACCCGGCGATCGGCACGGCCGTGGAGTCGCTCGCCGCGGCCGCGGGCGGGCCGTACCAGATCCTGGTCATTCCGCTGCTGGTCGAGAAGGGGCTCGCGGGACGGGTCGACCGCGTGCTGGTCGTCGACTGTCCGGAAGAAGTGCAGCTTCAGCGCGTGCAGGCGCGCGACGGCTCGACACCCGAGCAGGCGCGCGCCATGCTCAATGCACAGACCTCGCGCGCCGCACGGCTGAAGGCCGCACACGACGTCATTCACAACGAGTCGGATCTGACCGCGTTGCGCGAGCAGGTCGCGGCGCTTCACCAGCGCTACCTGGAGCTCGCTGAGAAATCCTGACGGGACGGGCCACGTCGCGCCTTGCGGACATTTACGCAACACACGCTCGTCACGCACAATAGCTGCCATGACCACTGAGACCGCTGACGTCGCAGCCCCAGCACCCGCTGCGTCCCCCGCCCCGAGCAGCCCCCGGCCCTCGCCCGCCCACAACG
>JAKCEJ010000088.1 GCA_021838065.1 Pseudomonadota bacterium | reverse complement strand
TGCAGCAGCGATGCCTGCGGCCGATGCCCGCCGAGCAGCGCACCGAGCGCCTCGAGCAACCGCTCCCCGGGCGCTTCCAGCAGCCGGCCGAAGCCGCGGCGCGCGGCGAGCTCGAGCTGCGGACCCAGCCGGCGCTCGCGCCAGAATGAAGCCCACTCACTGCACCAGCCGTTCAGCTGCGGTGTCGGGCCGACCGTGTTATCGATGTGCCACCCGAATTGCTCGGCGTGCACGCCGTGCAGCGCCGCGAGGCCCTCCCCGAGGCGCCGCTCGCTGCGCGCATCAGTGACCCCCGCCTCGATCCACTCGAGCGCGAGGAAGGCATGCCCGCCCGCAACCCCCTGAGCCCGGACGCGCGGCACACGCAGCGCATCCGCCCGAGCCAGTTCGGTGAGGCCCTGCGCCTCGGCCGCAAACTGCGCCAGCGCCTCGCTCCGGGCGACTTTCACGAACAGCCACCCGGATGCGCATCGCCAGCGGTAGAAGCGGTGCGTGCTGCCGCCGGCGACCGTGCTCTGCGGCTCAGGGGCGCAATCGGTACCGAGCTGCGCGGCCAGTTCGCGTGCCAGCATCCGGACCACGGCAATCTCCGCTATGAATCCTGGAGCCGCCTACTCTACGCCCGGGTGATGCCGAGCGCGATCGGACCGCCGGGTACCGGCACTTGCTTGCACTCAACGGCGCGGACCGTACCGGCTCCTCACGCGCCAGCCGCTGCGATTGAGGAACTCGAGCGTCGGGCGAAGCATCTGTGACACTTGTGCGCGGCGGTTGGGATTGGCGTGCGCACGCGCGCGCCACAGCCGCGCCGGTGCAAGCCCGGCGCGCTCGTACGTCGAGGCCGACGGGAAGTACACATACCTCGCGTACAGGTCGATCGCGAAGGACAACGCCGGCGCCAGGAGGGCCCGTTGCCACGCCGGGCATTGCGCTGCGCTCTGGCGGCATTGCTCGCGCGCCAACGCGCAGTGCATGGCCTCATCCCGGGTATGGATATCCGCGATCCGGTAGACGACGCTGCTCAAGGTCGCCTCCTCGACGCCGCGCCGCAGTCGGCGGTTGAGCTGATCCGGCAGCTCCTCGCCGATGACCACCATGGCCCAAAACAGCGCCGAGCGACTCGATAACAGCCCGCCCAGCAGGTCCACCGCGCGCGTGCCGAATGCGCGACGGCTGTCCACCCCATAGCCGCTGCGCTGCAGCAGCTCGACGAACATCAGACTGTGGCCGGCTTCTTCGCGCACTTCGTGCAGAAAGCGGGCACGCCGCCCGACATCGGGACAGCGATGCGCCAGATGCGCGAGGCGGGCCATGAACTGCGACTCGAGCCACAAGCCCGCCTCGAGCAGATGCACATACTCCAGGTGCGAGAGCCGCTGGCGCGTCCTCAGGTCAAGCCGCTCGAACTGCGGCACGCCGGCGAGGGAGAGCAGTTGCGGCGGCAGCCACCAACACTCGCGGTCGACGGCCTGCCAGTCGATGCGAGCCAGCGGATCCTCGTACCGGATCTGCGGCAATTCGGTTAGGCTCGATGCACCCGCCATCTCAGCGTGATCTCGCGTGCTGCTCGATCTGTTCTATGAACTCGCCATGCCCCCGTGGCTCGAGCGCTCGGAGGCGCAGGCCTATGCGGATGCGCTCGAGGAAATCGAGCTGGCGGACCGGCTGGGGTTCCACGGGGTCTGGCTGGTCGAGCATCACCTGATGCCCGGTTACTCGCACCTGTCCAAACCGGACCTGCTGCTCGCGGCGCTCGCGCAGCGCACCACCCGCCTGCGCCTCGGGCTCGGGGTGATCCCCCTGCCTTATCACCATCCTCTGCATGTCGCCGAGCGGATCGGCACGCTCGATGTACTCTCGGGCGCGCGGCTCGAGGTTGGGATCGGGCGCGGATTCTCGCCGGACGAATACGCGGCCTTCGGCGCCGAGCCGGCCCACAGCCGCGCGCTCGTCGAGGAGTCCCTCGCCATTCTGCGCGCCGCCGCCGCGGATGCGCCGATCGTTCACCACGGCCAGCACTTTCGACTCGACACGGTGAGCGTGCTGCCCCGCCCCCTGCAACGGCCCTATCCTCCGCTGTGGACCGCCGCGGTCAGCCCCGAGACCTTCGAGTGGGCGGCCCGGGAGGGTCTCGGCGTGCTCGCCGGGCCCTTCAAGCCCTGGGCGATGATCGCCGCCGATCTGAAGCGCTTTCGGTCGGCCTGGCGCAGCGAGCACGCGCCGCGCATCGGCATGACGGTCGCGCTGCTGTGCCTGCCGGATCGCGTTCGAGCGCGGGAGTTGGCGGATCGGGCCGTGCGTTGGTCGTACGGTGAGCTGCTTCGCGTCACGGCGCCGGTGCTCGAGCGTCTCTGGCCGAGCTACGAGCACATGCATCAGCTCGGGCGGTTCCGGCGCCTGCTCAAACTGGGGGCGCGTCTGCGCGTGCTGGAGCTCGCCGGGCTCGCCATTGTCGGCACGCCCGGAGAGTGCCTGGAGCGCATCGAGCGCCTGCGCGAGGCCGGCGTGACGCACCTCCTGTGCTCCATCGGCGCCGGCGCCGTGCCGAGCGATGTGGTGCGCGAGTCCCTGGAGTGCATCGCAAGCGACGTGCTGCCTCGTCTCGCTCACGGACGCTGAGACGCTCATGCCCAGTACTCCGGGGAACTGATCCATCCGCGCCGCAGGCTGCTCGCGCTGGCGCAGTGCAGCACCTCGCGCCGATGCCGTTGAGCGCGCGCATATGCGCCGTCATACAGATCGGAGAGCTCTTCTTCGTAGTCTTGCAGCGCCGTGCGCCGCCCGCCGAGCCAGCCGGCAACGGCGAGGCCGGCGAGCTCCCCGGAGCGCACCGCCGCCTCGATACCCGCCCCCGTCACGGGATTCGTCAATCCCGCCGCATCGCCGGCGAGTGCCACCGGAACCGCTCCAAGACAACCGCTCGCCGTCATGCGCCCGCCGACGGGGATCAACCCGCCGGTCAGCCCGACAGCCGCCGCGGCGCCGATGCGCCCGGCCGAGGCAAGTTGCGCGCGCAGTCCCTCGAGCAGCGGCTTCAGCCGCTCGCGTGAGCGGGCGTCGACGCCGACGCCGAGGTTCGCCTCGCGTCCCTTCGGGAACAGCCACCCGTAGCCGCCGTGATATTCGGCGCGGAGAAAGATGTCGGTGGCATCATACGGCGCCTCGAGCGGCACCGTGATCTGGCGCGCCACGACGAGCTCGCGGTTCGACTGTCCGATCGCCGCGCCCACCCGTGAGCGCGGCCCGTCGGCTCCCACGAGCGCATGCGGCCTCAGCGTCATCCCATTCGACAGGCACACCCGCCCGTCATCGCACAACCGGGTGACCGCGACTCCGAGCATGAGGCGGGCGCCGCGCGCAGCGGCAAGTGCCGCAAGCTGTTGATCGAAGAGCCGCCGCGAGATCATCCGCCCGGCGAAGCCGTCCGCGCTCTCCGGGGGCTCGCCTTCGACCACCGTGACCATCCGGCTGACGCTCTGGGAGGTCACCGCATCCCAGCGCATACCCTCGACGGTGAATGCGCTCGAGACGAGCTCGGCGCACTGCACGGGCTCTCCGATCCTCGGGCGCCGTTCAATGCCGACCACCCGGCAGCCTGCTGTGGCGGCGACGGCGGCCGCCCGCGCGCCCGCCGGTCCGAGACCGATGACGAGAACATCGGGACACTGCGCGGCGGTACGCTCGGTGCGCGCAGCATCCTCACGGGCGCCGTCCGAGCAGGACATGGATGCTCGGCGGCCTCCTCAGCGCCGTTTCGGGCAGAACTGATCGTGCAGCGTCTTGATCACTTCCGCGACTTCGGGGCTCGCCAGCCCGTAGAAGACCGACTGGCCGTGGCGACGGGTGCTCACCACGTGGTGCTTGCGCAACAGCGCCAGATGCTGCGAGACGGCCGATTGCGCGAGTCCGACGGTGGCGGTGAGCTGCCCGACAGACTTCTCGCCCTCTGCCAGTTGGCACACGAGCATCAGCCGTGCGCCGTTGGCGATCGCCTTGAGCACATCGGAGACTCGATTGGCGCTGGCCTGCATTTCTGCAAGCTGCTGCGGACGCAGAACACCAACGAGCGGCATGGGACGGCGGACCGCGGCGGCGCGCTTCATGCCGCGCAGCCGGCAAACCCGTCTGCGATCATCTTCGCCTCGTAGGGTGCCGCAACCGCGGTGCCGGGAATCAATGTCGGCTTGACGGCATCCCACGCCTCGGGCTTGAGAATCAGCAGCCAGCCCTTGCCGTACGGATCGTCGTTGGCCAACGACGGTGTGGCCACCAATGCCTCGTTGACCTCAACCACCGTACCGCCACCGGCCACCTTCGCCGGGCCCACCCACTTGCCCGACTCGATGGTCGCACAGGACTTGCCGGCCTTGACTTCCTTGCCCACGCCCTTCGGCGTGAACGCGACCAGCCGCCCGGCCATGGCGGTCGCCACTGCGGTCATCCCGACCTTGACGTTGCCGTCCCCGAGCTCCTGAAACCAGATCTGGTTCTGGACGTCGTACAACAGTTCATCCGGCAGATTGCAGCCGCGCACAGTGGCCATCGATTCAGTCCTCAATCAAGATAAGGAACCGCCTCAGCCCGGTCCGTCCGCCTGCGCACGCAGCGGGCGCGACGCGCAGCAGAACTCCCCGAGCTGGCTCACCTCGAGCTTGCCGGCGACGAACAGGTAAAGATGATTGGCGAGTCGCGCCATCATCAGCGCCCGGGGCCCGGCGTCAGCCTGGTCGGGTTCCGATATTAGCAGATTGTAATGGTATACCAGCTCGCGGCAGGTCTCGCGGCAGGCGTTGAAGCTCGGCTCATCGAGCGCTCCCTGACGGTGCAGGGCGAGAAGCCTGAATCCCTCGCGAAGCTCCTCGGTCGGCCTCTGTCCGTGCGCTGCGACCCAATGCTCGAGCACTTGCTCGCCGAGGCGAAGCAGCTCCGCGGCATGCGCGGCCGAGGGCGCCGCATCGAGCAGCTCCCCGAGGCGCTCCTCGATCTGCCCGAGCGTTCTCACGCCGCCCCTCGGCGCTTCAGCGCGGCGAGGCCGTCCGAGACGTTCTCGTGCAGGCCGACCTTGCGCGGCGAGAGTCCGAGCGCGATCCCGAGCAACTGCGTGAAGTAGACGATCTTCACCTGCGTCTTCTTCCCGAACCGCTTCTCAGCGCGCACCTGGTGCATCTCCAGGCCCGAGTGACACGTCGGGCATTCGGTGGCGATCACCTCCGCGCCGGCGGCCTCGGCCGCCTGCAGGATGTTGAGCACGAGCCGCGTCGACATGTCGCTGTCCGAGAGCGTATGCGCCCCGCCGCAGCAGGCGGTCTTCAGTGCGAACTCGACGTTCTCGGCCCCGGCGGCCGCGAGCAGGTCGTCCATGAAGTGCGGTTTCGCGGTCGACTCGCTCCCCGGCCCGGCGTCCTTCTCGGGAAAGATGTGCCGCGGCCGCGTGTACATGCAGCCGTAATAGTTCGCAACCCGCAGGCCCTTCAGCCCGCCGTGGATCCGCTCGCGCAGGCCCTGCTCGCCGATGGCCGACTTGATCCACTCCAGCGCGTGAATGGTCTCGACCTGGCCGGCCTGGTAGGCGGTTTCCCCGGCCTTGCCTGCGAGCTGCCCGACCACCTCGGCGCTCTTGGGGTCATGGGCGAGGTCATACTCGGCTTTCTTCAGGTTGTGATAGCAGCCGTTGCAGGGCGCCATCACGACGTCCATGCCCATTTTGTTCGCCGTGATCGCCATGATGCGCGAGGAGAGATAGGTCTGGACCTTCGGGTCGATGTTCTTCGCCTCCATCGCCCCGCAGCAGTTCCAGTTCGGCACCTCGACGAGATCTAGCCCCAGCGCCTTGCCCACTTGCCGGGTCGAGCGGTCATAGGCGTGCCCGGTTCCCTCCAGGGCGCAGCCGGGGTAATAGGCGACCTTGCGGTACTTGTCGGGCTTGGATTCGGACATATATTTCGATACCTAACCGTGTGTGATGCCAGCCGCATCGCGGCGCGCGCCCTCGATGAGATCGTCGAGCCCGAGGGCGCGGCGTTGACGGGCCTGCTCCTGAGCGACGTACTCGCGCAGCGCCGCGCGCGAGCGAGCCCAGCCGCGTGTGCGCGGCGCGTGCACGCCCGCCAGTCCCAGGCGCAGCAGCAGTCCGAGCGGCAGGCGACGCAGGAGCCTGCGCCCCATCTCGATCAGCCAGTCCTGCCCCAGGGCCTGCCCGGTGCGGCGGAAGAAGCGCTGGATGAGCCGGCCTTCCTCGATCCGTCCGCGCTCGATGACCTGATCCGTGAACACCTCATCGAAGATCATCGACGGGGATTTACGGGTATGGCCCTTCAGCTCGAGCCAGTGGCTCAGCGCCTTCATCACCCCTTCCGGGGCGACGTCGCGCGGGCAGGCGTAGGTGCATTTGTTGCACGACACGCACTGCCAGATGATGTCCTTGTCGCGCAGCAGCTCCGACTCCATGCCCATGCGCACCAGGTAGATCCAGTAGCGCGGATTGAAGTCGGGATTGACCGCATTCACCGTGCAGGCATTCGTACAGGACCCGCACTGCCAGCAGCGGTGGATGTACTCCCCGCCGGGCAGCGCTGCGATCTCCTCCTGCAGCGCCTCGTTGTAATCCGTCACCACCCGGGACTGGATGAACGTGCTCCAGTGCCCGGACACATCGACGCCGTCGACCACGAGCTGCTCGTGGGTCTTCAGGTTCTCGGGACGGATCAGTGATTTCTCGTGGATGGGCATCTGAAGCCTCAGTCGAGCAGTCCCTGCGGGGTATTCTCTTCGAGCACGAACGCCTTGCCGTCGATGGTCTTCAGGCGCGTGCGCCGCGTCCCGGCCCGCACGCCATCCAGGCCCAGCAGGCGCCGTGTGTACTGCAGCGGATCCTCCTCGGCGGAGAAATCGGTGCGCAGGTAGCTGCCGCCCTGCTCGCAGATGTACTCGGCATAGACCTGCGCGCATAGCAGATCGACATAGTAGATGACGTCACGGAAGAACCCGTTGCGCGTCAGAAAGCCGCTGAGCTCCTCGCGCAGCGTCAGGAAGGTCTGATAGCCGTCGGCTACCTCGATCGGTGCGCTCTCCTGCTGCGCATCGAACCAGATCTCCCGCAGCGCGCCGGTATTGGTCGCGGCGTCCCACACCCACCGGTTCATCAGCGGAAAGCGCTCCGGCGCGAGGTTGTGCAGGATCTCCACGGCGAGGTCGCGGACCCAGCGCTGCGGCTCCCCGCGGATGAAGCCCGCATCGAAGGCCGCCACCTCGCGGTCGGTGGCGCCGGCATCGCCGATCACGCACATCAGGCGCGCAAGCGCGTCCCGCAGCGCATCGAAGTCCGGCCGCTCGAGCCACGGGGCGATGCGCCGGCGCACCGTCGCCATGAACGTGCACAGCCCCTTGAAAGCCTCGGGCTCCAGAGTTCCCGCATGTTCCCCGGACGCCCCGAGCGCATCGCGGAACATCGCGCTCTTGAGTTTGACGGCCTGCACGTAGCGCTCGATGCCGCCGTGCGATTCGCACCCGGCGGTCAGGCGCGCCAGACTCGCCTCGAGCCGCTCACCGCTGAGCTCGAGCCGCACCGGTTTCGGCTGCGGTTGTGGGTTAGGTTTAGCGAGCCAGCCCGCCACGCTCGCCCCTCAGGCGCTCGCCTGCGCCGGGCGCACAAGCGCCAGCGCCCGGGCGGCCGCGGCATGGCCCTGCGCGATGGAATCGTCGATCGTCTCGGGTCCCGTGGCGGCGCCCGCGACGAACACGCCCGCCCGGGAGGTCTCCGCCGTATTGGCGTAGGAGTTCCCGCGCGCGAGAAAACCGTGCGTTTCGAGCGTCACGCCGAACACCGCCGCGATCGTTTTGTTCTCGACGTTCGGGTCCATGCCGATGGCATGCACCACCATGTCGAAGGGAATGGTGATCGGGCGCTTCACCAGCGTGTCCTCGCCCTTGACGATGAGCTTCTGCCCGTCGGAGGTCACCTCGGCGATGCGGGCCTTGATGTACTTGACCTTGAATTCCTCCTGGCTGCGCCAGTAGTACTTCGTCTCGTACAGGCCGAAGGTGCGGATGTCCATGTAATACACGTACACATGGCACTCCGGCAGTTCCTCGCGGATCTCCATCGCAATGTTGGCGGAGACCGTGCAGCAGATCTTGGAGCACCACTCCCGGCCGATCTGGCGGTCGCGGGACCCGACGCACAGCAGAATCGCGACCCGCTGCGGCTTGCGCCCGTCGGAGGGACAGCGCACGCCCTTGCCGGAGGAGATCATCTGCTCGACCTGCGCGGTGGTGACGACGTCCGGGAACGTCCCGAAGCCCCACTCCGGCTTGTTGAGCGAGTCAAAGTGCGTGAAGCCCGTGCACAGGATCGCCGCGGCCGCCTGCAGGCGCTTGCCGTCGGCGAGCTCGACATCGAACTCCCCGGGCGCGCCGCTGAAGCTCTTGACGGTCGAGCTCAGATGCACCTCGGCCTGCCGGTCCTCCTCGACGCGGCGCACCATTCCGCCGATGGCATCCTTCGCCCACTCCCCCGATGGGACGAGCTTGGCGTAGCCGGAGAGGATGGGGGCACCGCCGAGGCGCTCGGCCTTCTCGATGAGCACGACGCGCTGGCCCACGCTCGTGAGCGCATGCGCTGCGGCAAGTCCTGAGGGTCCGCCGCCAACAATCAGAATCGGTTTGCTCATCCGGAATGTCCAATGCGCTTGAAACCGGGACCGGAGGTGATCTTGCGCCGCGGGTCGTAGAGCGTCTCGGCGCGCCCCGCGGCCACCTCCTTCAGATAGGCCTCGAACTCGGCCTTCTTGGCCTGCCAGTCGATGCCGAGCTTCTCCATCAGCGCCTCGGTCGCCGAGGCGTGCCAGTGGGACTGCACGATCTTGTACGGATGCGCGCCGCACACGAGGGCGGCGAACTGGCAGTCGGCGAGCACCGGCAGGCCGACCGGGCGGCCGTCGGCCTTGCTGATCCACTGATTCTTATCGAGGGTGGTGATGCAGCCTGTGTCATGGCCGATCATGACATCGGCATGGGCCTCCTCCACCGCCACGCGGATCTTGCGGTCGATCGCGAACGAGCGCGTGAATTCGCGCTCGGAGATGATGTGCCTGAAGCCGAAGCCGCAGCAGTCGTACCAGGTCGAATAATCGATGACCTCGGTGCCGAGCGTCTGCATGATGCCGGTCGATACGGCGACGCGGTTGCCGTCGAGCACCTTGTCGTCGTAGATCACATCTTCCGGAACCATCTTGTAGACGTGGCACGCCGGATGGATGGTCGCGCGGATATGGCTGCAGTCGATCTGCCTGAGCTTGGCGACCTCATCGCGCATGACGTGCAGCCACTCCGAGTAGTGCACGATCTCCTCGGGAATGAGCAGCTTGCCGTCGACCAGGCGGTCGAGCTTGCCGAGAATCTGGCGCACGCGCTCGCGCAGTTTCGCCGAGCGCAGCAGGTAGCCGCGCACCTCCTTGTAGTTGCCGAAGGAGGTGCCGCAGTGCACCAGCGGATAGTAGTAGCCCTCGGGCAGCCCCTGCGCCTTCGCCGCGACGTAGGCCTGATG
>JAKCEJ010000087.1 GCA_021838065.1 Pseudomonadota bacterium | reverse complement strand
GGCGCACGCAGCGCAGCATCAGGCGGAGGTTCCCGCTGCATTGGTTCCACAGCTCCGGGTCGAGGTCCTCGAACAGCGCGCGGATCGGCCGGTGCCAGCTGAAGAAGAGGTTGCTGGCCAGCTCGGGCAGGCGCGCGAGCGGCTCGGGTATGACGGGGGTGATCTCAAGCAGGGTATTTCGCATGGGACTGGAATGGAAGCCTGGATTGCCGGTGGAAGTCTAGCTGCTTCGAAACCGCAGCGCCCGCACGGCAAAGCTAGCAAAATTCGTGCGCAGGACGTCCGATTTGCCCCAATCCGGTCCCGGACGGCTTGTGCGACAATCAGTCCAGATCGCTCAGGGGGGCGGGTATGACGACAAGTCCGAGCACTCTGGGACGGGCAGCGGCGCTGCTCGCGGTGGGGTTTCTGGTCTCGCTCACGCCCATGGCGGGTGTCGCGCAGACGATGCCGCTTGAGAATCTCGATCATTTTCCGCAGACCACTCTCACGGTCAAAGCGGACGGCAAGACGCACCGCTTCACCGTGTGGGTCGCCAATACACCGGCGCGCCAGGTCCAGGGGCTGATGTTCGTGCGGGATCTGCCCTCGGACCAGGGCATGCTGTTCCCGATGCAGCCCCCGCGCGTGGCGCAATTTTGGATGGCCAATACATACATTCCTCTTGACATGCTGTTTGTCGCGCTCGACGGCCGCATCGAGAAGATTGCGGCCAACGCCAAGCCGTTTTCGCTGCAAACCATCAGCTCGGGCGCACCCGTTAAGGCGGTCATCGAAATCCAGGGTGGGGAAGCGCGGAAGCTGGGGATCGTGGTCGGCGCGCGCGTAAGTTGGGTGGCGAGCCCAGCCGATACCGCTGCGCGAAGCGAGGAGTGAGTCCGCACCGCACGGCAAATTCTCCCGATTCCGGATCCGTAGTGCGGTGTCAATCGGCAATCGTTACGGAGCCCGTGCGCTGATTGCTGCGGGGGCGCGCATCCGCCGGCAATGCTGGCTTCACTCTTAGTGGCCGGACAGCCGGTGGTAGCAGGACGGATGGCTTTGGCCGGTTCGGTCTGCGCAGCGTGACGTCCTGCCTCGCGCAGAGCCGTGCGCGTTCCGAAGGCGTCAATCTGGCGGGACAGGCCTGCGGTGCGGTGCAGCGGCCGTAGCTGCGGACCGCGAATGCGAGGCGCCTAAGCGAGTGTGGTGAGGCTTGGCCTGCGGGCACAAGTGATCACCCGCGCGGCATTCACTGAGGTGCTTGCGCCGTGCGCACGCCGGACGGGATCAGTGCTTAGGGTCCAGCGCCGCAGCGCGCGCAGCCGGAACTCAGTCACTTCCCGCGAAGTCTCGGACGAAAGCGGCGCCGGCTGGCGCGCGTGGCCAGCATCAATTGCCGGGGGGCTGGCCCACCATTGGTGCGCCCTGCTCGAGCAGTTGTCGGTCTCGCTGTGCCTGCAGGATCTGGAATCGCAATTCCGCGGCCGTGACGCAGCGCGTCTCCGGCAGATTGGAGCCAATTGGGACTTCTCGGCGGCAGTAAACGGTCTTGCCGTCGCGGGTCAGTGGCCGATAGCCCTGGTCAAAAGCCATCTGCAGTATCTGCTTGGACGTGTAATTCACCGGCGGGGCTGCGTCTGCCGCAGTAACCGGAGTGCCTCGCGAGGATTGGGTCGCACAGCCTGCACACATAATCAGCATCGCGGCGCCGGTCACGAAACTGGGGATTCTGGGCACGAGCCGACCTCCTGGTATTTTCTTAGACTAATCATGATGCCACCCCGACGCGGCCATCATAGATATTCATTGTTGTGATCGCAATGGCGTGCCGCAGCGCGCTGCCGGGGCTGCCGCTTTTGCTGGCGCGACAGCGCAACGGGAGAGTTATACTTTCTTCATGAATTTGCCAAATCAATCGAGCCGGACAGGGCGCCTGCTCCCCGCGCTGCTGCTACTTGCGGCCTCACTATTGCCCGGCTCGGCAAGGGCTGCCTCCGCTGATTCGTCTGCTGCCCTGGGTCGGGTACTTGCGTGTCGCGTTATTGCCTCAGATCAAGCGCGCTTGCACTGCTTCGATCTGGCATCCGCAGCATTGGCCCGCAACGCCGAGCAGGCATCCAAACACCCACCACAGGCCCGCGCCGAGTTGACCCCTCGCCAGACCTTCGGGCTGACGCCTGCGGCGATTCTGGCCCGTGAGGTTGCCAATGGCTCCAGGCCGAAGCCGATTTCAGACATTACCGAGCGGGTTACGGGATTGCACGTCGGCTCAGACGGGCGCGTGATCTATGATCTGGCCAACGGCCAGGTGTGGCGCGAGCTGCAAGACAACGGTAATGCGCCACCGCTGCGTGCCGGAGAACGGGTGCAAATCTCGCGAGGCTGGCTCGGATCCTATTGGCTGCAGGCCCCTTCGGGGCGCGGGTGCAAGGTCGAGCGAATACACTGAGCTGCAACGGCGATGTTTCTCCAAATTGAGGAATTTCTAAGCGCTGCCGAGGTTGCTGCGATTAGCGAGTGCGCCCGCCAGGCGACGTTCATCGATGGCCGCCACTCAAATCCGCACAACGTTACCAAGAACAATGTCATCGTCGACGCAGCCGATCCGCAGGGTCAGCAGGCCGCGCAGATTGCGTTGGCGGCGTACCAACGCAGTGAGGTGGCGCTCAATTTCGCCCTGCCTCGCCGAATCGCGCCGCCGCAGATTCTGCGCTATAGGCAGGGTCACAACTACGGCGCACATGTCGACGCTGCGATGATGATGGTGGGGCGACAGCCGCTGCGCTCTGATGTGTCCAGTACGATCTTTCTCAGCGATCCGGCGAGCTACGATGGCGGCGAGCTGGTCATCTATCTGGGTTCCGAAACGGTCCGAATCAAGGGCGCAGCCGGCCAGGCGGTGCTCTATCCGTCGACGACGCTGCACGAGGTGAAACCCGTGACGAGCGGTGAGCGGATGGTCATGATCACCTTCATTGAGAGCCGAATCGCCGACCCGTTACGCCGAGAGCTTCTCTTTACGCTCAACGAGGTTCGCGCCCTTGAGGGGTTGAAGATGGACTGGAACAACCGCATGCGGCTGGAATATGTTGCGACGAATCTGCAGCGGTTGTGGAGTCAATGAACTGGATCGGCAAAGCTTGGGCAAACGCCCATGATTTTCGATGAATGTTGCGCGAGCGCGGGTCCGCAATTGACGGTGCCGGCGGACGACAAGTGGTTCCAGGGAACGTGTGGGGTCGTGCTGCGAATCGGTTGGCCAGAGCTCCCGCGCAGCAGCGCAGGCGATGAGTCAGAAGTAGCCGCGATGCCCCTGTGACGAGCTCTGGGCCGCAGCGGCTGGGGGCGAAAGTGTGCAGCCCTACATCAGTCGAGCCCACCGAACCGCGGCCCGGCAGGGCGAGTCGACCCGCTCTGGTGCGCAGGCCGCTCGCTCAGTGAGCGGCCTTGCTGTTCGCCTGAATGGCGCGGGTCCGGAAGCGATAGTTGCCTTGTCCTCGGGCGCTCGCCACGAACAGATCATGCTGGCGGAAATCGAATCCCAGCGCAGTGACCGTGCCGAGGACGTCCATCCCGAGTATCACGGCGGGGCGCTTGTCCAGATGCCACACTTTGAAGATGTGTAATTCTCCGAAGATCATCTCCGCGCCGAGTACCCGCAATGGCCCGACCGAAATGGCCGGGCTTGTCGCCATGCGGCCCATTTCAACCTGCCGGGTCGCGCCGTAGACGATAGTAACTGGCTCCGACCTGCCGGAGTCGATTCCGACGTGGAGCGCGTCACGCAGCGCCTGATTGGCCAAGGTGCGCTCTGATCCGGTGTCGATGATCGCCAACGTCCGGATGTTGCCCACGTACGCCGGTATGGCCATCAGGCCGCCTGCGACGGTCAACGTATGAACCCGGGAATAATCGAACCGTACACCGGGTTCCAGGTAACGGGCGATCTGCACTCTGTTGTCTTCAAAATTAACGAGCAGCGTCAGTTTCGGAAGTCCCGCAACGCCGAGTATCCCGTCCGCGCCGGCCATCATCGGAGTGCGTAGAACCGGCGCGTACAGGTTGCGGATGGTGAGTGAGCCGGCGCTCAGGGTCTGAATCCTCACCGCAGGAATCTTTGCCGACCCGGTGATGCCCTGCACTTCGATCCGCGGGACGTGCTTCACGTCCAGGTGCAGAGCGCGCACCAGCCGCGGGGAGACGGTGGAGTGACCGGCGCCGGTATCGACAACGAATCGGAACGGTCCGCGCCCATCGACCATCACCGGAACGACGATTCGTCCGATTTGATCGAGAGTCGTCGGACAGGCGAGCAGTGACTGGTAGCGCACTTGCCGGGAACTCAATACGGTCCCGTGCCCTGTCCCCGGGCTAGGCGGGGAGTTTGCTCCCGCCGCTGACGTCATTCCCACGGCCACGAGACCGAGCCAGCTCATTACGGCCCCGCGCCGGAGGCATTTCCCAGCCGCGAGTGTGTGCATATCCGGCAGACTACCACGAGCCGGGGGCGCCGTAATCAAACTCAGCGTACTGGCTGCAGCGATGAGGCTTCAGGTCGCTTCGGGGCGCACATCGAAGGCAATGCAGGTGCGCGTGTCCGGGCCATGGATGGGATTGGTGCCGTGCCACATATAGGAGGGAAAGAGAACCAGGCGGCCGGTCTGTGGCTGAACCGTGAGTTCGGGGATGAGGCCGGGCACGGGGTAACGCGGCTCGCCGAACTTGATCCAACCGGATCGCAGGGCTTGATCCTGCACTTCCTCGGGAACATCCACGTAATACGCGGAACTCACCAGTCCCTGCGGGTGGAAGTGATTGACGTGAAAGCCCTCGCGGCGCAAGCGGACCGACCAGGCGCCGGTGAACTGCAGGGTATGCTGCGCCGCGCGGGCCAGCGGGTGCTCCGGTGGGAGTTGCAGCGCGCGGCGGTATTCCTCGATTGGCTCGCGAAACAGCCTGAGGGCGCTCTGGATGAGCGGGTCGGGGTCCGTGAGAAGACTGCGTGAAGTCTGTGTTCCGTTGCGCAGCGTCTGGTCGAGCGGCTGGCGGCTGAAGTGATGTCGCTCGGCCAGTACCCCGCTCAATGCGCGATTGAAATCGGTCATTGAGGCGAAGCCGGGCGGGGGCGCCAGGTCAAACACGCGGACAAACCGCTCGTAATCGTACAGCTCGCCGTAGCGGCCTTTGCCGAGCATGCGCGCGACGGTGGCATCGTATGCCAGCCAGTCCTGTGCAAGCGGGTTTCGTTCGAGCTGCGCCGCGATGAACGGTTCGGCATCCTCGGCGCGTCCGCGCGCGATCAGGATGGTCACGAGGTTGAATGCCACGGCCGCACCGTCCGGCTTGGCCGCGGCGGCTTCGAGCGCGTGCGCCTCGGCTTCATCCGCTCTGCCCTGATCGAGCAGGACCAGCGCGAGCGTGGAGCTTACGGCCGCCGTGCCGGCATTGCGCTTCACCAGATCCCGCAGCAACGTTTCGGCTGCGGCGAGCTCGCCGGCCTGCCAGAGCAACTCTGCCAGCAGCCGCTGCAGAGGAACATTGTCTCGATTGGCGCGCACGGCGTCGCCTAGGGTTCGGGCGAAGGCCGGATCGCCGCGCATGAACCGCAGCCGAGCCAGCGTCTGCTGTGCCTCGGCATTGAGGGGTTGTAACGCGGCCGCTTTCTCGAACTCGCGCTCAGCCTGTTCGAGGTCTCCCTCGTTGATCGCCGCCCGACCACGGTTGTATGCCGCTTCATAACCGTCTGCACCCAGCGTGCGGGCAGCCTCAAGCGCTTTGCTCGCCTCCGGACGCTCAAGCTCGACCAGCAGGGCGCCCAGATTGTGATGGGCGACCGCATTGCCGGGGTCCAGTGCGATGGCGCGCCGGTGGGCCGCTTCGGCCGCGGTGAGCCTGCCGAGTGCAGTCAGCGCCATGGCATGTATTTCCCACGCTTCCGCATCGCCGGCATCGCTTTGCAGGAGTATTTCGCAGTGCTTCTCGGCTTCCGCCGGCCGCTGCAGATCGTGCAACGTTAGGGCCAGTGCGCGTCGCGCAGCGCGGTGATTGGGGAGTCGCTTCAGCGCCTCGAGATAAGCTTGCTCGGCACCCTCGTAATTTTGCTTCTTGCGCAGAAGGTTGCCGAGGTTCGCATGGAACTCTCCCTGATTGGGCTCGAGCTGGATGCTGAAGCGCAGCCACTGCTCTCCTTGGTCCCAATCCCCAGTGTCTTTCAGGGCCAAGCCCATCAGGTGCGCGGCGGTCGGGTGACGCGGCTCGCGCGCCAGGATCGCGCCCAGTGCGGCGGCAGCGGCCGCCGGTTTGCCGTCCCTCAGGAGGGAGGTCGCGTTTTCAAGAGCTATCGCCGATGCCATGCGCCATTATCGCTGCAGGGGGTTTTTGTGTATATGTTGCTACGGTACAACGACTCGGGCCCATATTTGTAGCACTTAAGCAACGAGCATGAGGTTAGCAGATCCGTCATTTTAAATATATATTTCAGTAACTTATAGATCATGCGTCCTTCTGCGCCCGGAATCGTTGGGGATACTGGCCTTTACAGCACAACACTTTTGGGAATAGTCTTCGCGCCACACGCCGCGTCCGTCGCTCGTTTGCAACGGGCGTGGACGAGGGCGGGCACCTGTGAGACAGGCGACGACGCCCAGAACAGAACACTTGGGAGAACACACTGATGACGAACAACACGCTTGTTCGGCGGGCCATTCAAATTGCGCTCGCCAACGCAGCTGCGGTATCCGTTGCGCTGCCTGCATTAGCCGCACCGGCTCCACAGCCGCAAGTGCTGCCGACGCCGACCACCAAGAGCAATTCCTCTGCCGACCAGAACGCGCAGGGAATCAACATGCTGAAGGAGGTCGTCGTCACCGGCTCGCGCATCTACATCCCGGGGCTGAAGTCGACCAGTCCGGTCACGTCCATCAGTTCAAAGGCGATTGCGGAAACCGGCGCGACTTCGATCGAGACCGTCCTGAACCAGCTGCCGCAGGTCACGGCGAGCAACGGCAACATGGACTCGAACGGCTCGACGGGTATCTCCACGGTGGACCTGCGTAACCTCGGACCGACCCGCACCCTCGTGCTGATCAACGGCCGGCGCCTGATGCCGGGCGATTTGTCGCCCTCCGGCGGCATCACGAATGCGGCGGATATCAACAACATCCCGACCGCGCTGGTCGAGCGCGTCGATGTGTTGACCGGTGGCGCATCTTCGGTTTACGGCGCCGACGCGGTGGCCGGCGTCGTCAACTTCGTCATGAACGATCACTTCCAGGGCTTCGAGATCGATGCAAATGCGTCGGCCTACCAGCACAGTCAGCACGAAGGCTTCTATGGAACCTTCGCGCCGGCGGCTGGCTATGGCTCGGCCTCAAGCTCAACGATGGACGGCGCAGACAAAGACGTCACCTTCATCCTGGGCAGTGACTTTGCCGGCGGGAAGGGCAACGCGACCGCCTATGTCAGCTGGCGTAAAGTGCAACCGGTCACGCAGTCGACTCGCGACTTCAGCCGCTGCACGCTCAGCTCGAACGCCAAAGGCGCGGTGTCCTGCAGCGGATCGAGCACGACGCCCGCGGGTGGCTTCCTGTTCACTAATCCGCCGGGCGCGAATGGTTACGACTTCAGCTTCAACGGGCTTGGCAAGTCCAGCGTGGATCCCAAGACCGGCCAGTTCGTTCCATTCACGGGCGACTTCAACTACGGGCCCTTTAACTACTACCAGCGCTCCGATACGCGCTGGAACGGTGGCTATTTCGCTCATTACAACATCGACGACAATCATCAGGTCTTCAGCGAATTCATGATGATGTCGGACCACACCGTGGCACAGATCGCGCCCAGCGGCGCGTTCCTGGTCTCGGGCCTGGGCGTCAACCCGGTCACGGGGCTGCCCGATGGCGGCTGGTCGGTCAACTGCAACAACCCGCTGCTGTCGGCTCAGGAACAGCAGACGATGTGCGAGGGCGCGACCACGGGCAATGCGTCGGTGCTGTTCGGGCGCCGCAACGTCGAGGGTGGAAACCGGCAGGACGATCTGCGGCACACCTCGTTCCGCATCGTGATTGGTTCCAAGGGCAACATCGACGACAACCTGACGTACGACGCGTACTTCCAGGAAGGCATCACGCTGCTCGCGGATCACTACAACAACGACGTCTCGAAGCTGAAGCTCAGCAACGCGCTGAACGCAGTGCTCGATCCGAAGACCGGGCAAGTGGTCTGCGCGGCGAACGCCAATGGCAACAATGGCGCACCGGGCTGCGTGCCCTACGACATCTGGGGCCTCGGCACGCCGTACTCCAGCCAGTACACCAACGCGGCCGGCGGCCCGAGCGCCGCTGCGGTGGCCTACATCGGGGCTCCGGGCTCCGAGCAGGGTCAGACCGAGGAGCGGATCTATCACGCCGACTTCACCTATGACGGCACCTCGGCTGGCCTGAAGACGCCGTGGGCCAATGAAGGCCTGGTGACCAACTTCGGTGCCGAGTACCGCGAGGAGTTTGCGGTGCTGCATCCGGACGAGGAGTACCTGACGGGTGACCTCGCCGGACAGGGCCAGAAGATCCTTCCGATCAACGCCGGACTCGGTGTGAAGGAAGGCTTCGTCGAGATGCGCTTGCCGGTCGTTGAGGACAAGCCGTGGGCGAAGGAAATCTCGATCAATCCGGGCTACCGCTATTCGAAGTACGACATCGGCTTCTCGACGAACACGTACAAGATCATGGCGGACTGGTCGCCGGACTCGAGCTTCCGCTTCCGTGGCGGCTACAACCGCTCGGTGCGTGCGCCTAACCTCGGCGAGCTGTTCGGAGCGGTGCGCGTCGCGCTCGACGGCAGCGAGGATCCGTGCGCCACGTCCGGCTTCGGCAGCAGCCCGGCCGCGGCGAGTGCGGCACAGTGCGCTGCGCATGGCGTCACGGCGGCCCAGTACGGCACCAACGGTGAAGTCGGCAACCCGGCGGGTCAGTACAACGGCCTGGTCGGCGGCAACCCGCATCTGAAGCCGGAGACTGCCGACACTTACACGTTCGGCGTGGTCTACACCCCGACCTACCTGCCGAACCTGAGTGCAACGATCGACTACTACGACATCAAGATCAATCAGGTCATCAGCTCGTACGGTGCGAACCTGATCGTCAACCAGTGCGTGCTGCAGAACAACCCGTTCTTCTGCGGCCTGGTGCATCGCGACGCGTCGGGCTCGATCTGGTTCTCCAACAGTGGCTACGTGATCGATCCGACCGAGAACCTGGGCTACCTGTGGGAGCGTGGCGTCGACGTGGCGTTGCATTATCGCCAGGGTCTCGGCCGCTTCGGTGCGATCGACTTCAACTTCAACGGAACGTATGTTGGGTCGTTCATCACCGAGCCGTATCCGGGTTCCGGTTCGTACGACTGTGCCGGCTATTTCGGTGGGACCTGCGGCAATCCGATGCCGAAGTGGCGTCATACTTTGACCGCCACCTGGGAAACGCCGATTCAGAGCCTATACGTGGGCGCGCGCTGGCGGCATTTCGGAAATACCGAAATCGACGCGGCGAGCCCGGCTCCGCTGCTGGCCGGATCGTTCACCAAGGCCTATCAGTACACCGGGACGCGTGACTATCTGGACCTGAACGCGAGCTACATGGTGTACAAGGGCATTCAGGTGATGGTC
>JAKCEJ010000086.1 GCA_021838065.1 Pseudomonadota bacterium | reverse complement strand
CATGCTGGCGCTGCTGATCGACGTGGTGCTGGTCGGCTTCGCCCTCAGCCTGATCGGGCATCACGGCACCAACGGCATGCTGCTGGTGCTGGCCGCATACGGTGCGGTCATGTGGAAGCTCAGGGGCACGACCGTCGGCGGCATCATCTGCCACCTGCGGGTCGTGCGCATCGACGGTCACCCGGTCAACTGGGAGACCGCCATTCTGCGCGCGCTGGGGTGCTTCCTGTCACTGGTGGCCGCCGGGCTCGGGTTCTTCTGGATCGCGTTCGATCGCGAGCACCAGGCCTGGCACGACAAGATCGCCGGCACCGTGGTGGTGCTGATGCCCAAAGCACGCGGGTTGGTGTGACATGAGCACTCCACTCGATCAACACACCGGATCGGTGCTTGTGCCGTCGGCGGCGCCTGCGGAGCAGGACGAATCGCCCACCTGGATCGCCCGGGAGGACGCCCGCCACCCAGAGCTGGCGCAGCGGCGCCCGCGCCTCGCACGCAAACGCTGGCTGATGGTGACCGGCGCCGGTCTCGCGGCCGCGGTTACCGCTGGAGTGTGGATGCACGTGGCGGCGAAGCCGCCCGCGCGGATTGCGCTCGCGAACCGGCCCGATGTGCCGCTGGTGAGCACCCTGGTCCCGGGAGTGCAGCCGGTGAGTTCACGGGTGCTGGTCACCGGCACCATCTCGGCGCGCCACAATCTGCCGATCGGCGATGGCGGGCAGGCCGGCCGCATCGTCAAGGTCTATGTGCAGGTCGGGGATGTGGTCCGGCGCGGCCAGATCCTCGCCCGCCTCGATGACTCGGTGCTCAAGCCCCAGGTCGCGGAGCTCGCCGCCTCGCTCGCCCGGGCGCGCGCCCAGGCGACACTATCGGCCGCCGAGTACCGGCGGGCCCTCGAGATCGGCCCCGCCGGCGGCCTCTCGCGGCAGAACATCGAGCAGAGCCAGGCCACCGCCGCGATGGACGCGGCCAATGTCCAGATGGTCGCAGCGCAACTGCAGCAGAAGCGCGCGCAGCTCGCGCTCACCCGGATCGTCGCACCCGTCTCGGGCATCGTCCTGACCCGCGCTGCCGAGGTCGGCCAGGTCGCCAGCCCCGGCGGCCCGGCGCTGTTCACCCTCGAGGACGCCGGCCGGGTGGAGCTCAAGGGCCAGGTGCCCGAGCAGGATCTGGCCTCGCTCAAGATCGGCCAGCCGGCCAAGGTCTACCTGATCGGCTATCCGCAGCCGTTCCCGGGACGCATCTGGTTGCTCGGCGCGATCGTCAATCAGCAGACCCGCCTCGGCCAGGTCCGCATCGCGCTCGATCCGAGTCCGGCCCTGCGGCCGGGCGCCTTCGCGCGCGCAGTGATCACCGAGAGCCACGCCGAGCACCCGGTACTGCCCCAGACGGCGGTCATGACCGATTCGGCCGGCTCGTACGTCTTCATCGTCGATCGTCAGGGCATCGTCGTGCGGCGTCCGGTCGAGCTCGGGGGCGTGATCGCCTCGGGCGTCGTCATCGCCAAGGGTCTCACCGGGCGGGAGCGGGTGGTGACGCTCGCAGGCGGTTTCCTGCAAAGCGGCGAGGCCGTGCGGGTCGCGCCCGAGAAGGGAGCACGCTCGTGAGACGCCTCTCGGCGTGGGCGATCCGCCACCCGCTGCCGCCCATCGTCCTGTTCGTGGTGCTGCTGTTCGTCGGCGCAGTGTCCTTCCTGCGCCTGCCGGTGACACTCAATCCCCACCTCTCCTATCCGATCGTGTCGGTGCAGATCACCGAGCCGGGCGCCGCTCCGGAGGAAGTTGAGACTCAGATCGTGCGCCGCGTCGAGGCAGCGGTGGCCGGCATCGGGAATATTCACCATATCCTCTCGACGGCGTACCAGGGCGGAGAGGAGACCGACGTCGAATTTCAGATCGGCACGCCCATCGACCGCGCCGTCACCGAAGTGCGCGATGCGGTCACGCAGGTCCAGGCCGACCTGCCCAACGACATCCTGCCGCCGGTGGTGCAGCGGGTGAAGATCGACGGCGGGCCGATCGTCTATTACGCAGTCAGCTCCACCAACATGAGCGACCGGGCCATCTCCTGGTTCATCGACAACACCATCACCAAGACGCTGCTCAGGGTTGCGGGCGTGGCGCAGGTGTCGCGCTACGGCGGCGTCGACCGTGAGATCCGCGTCGAGCTCGACCCGGGGCGCATGCAAGCCCTCGGCATCAGCGCCTCCCAGGTCAACCAGCAGTTGACCAACCTCAATATCGATCTGCCCGGCGGCCGCGCCGATCTCGGCGACGGCGAGCAGACCATCCGCGTGCTCGGCGGCGCGCACACCGCTTGGCAGCTCGCACAGACGCAGATTGCGCTGCCCGGCGGCCGGTTCGCGAAGCTCAGCAGCATCGCGACCGTGCGCGACGGCGCCGCCGAGGTGCGCAGCATCGAGCTGTTCGACGGGCGCCCGGCGATTTCCTTCGGCGTACAGCGCTCGCGAGGGACCTCGGACGTCTCGGTGCTGCGAGGCGTGCAGCAGGCGCTCGGCAAGATCCGCAAGGAATACCCCGACGTCAAACTCCACCGGACGTTCACCTCGGTCACCTACACCGAGCAGATGTACCACTCGGCGCTCGAGGCGCTGATCGAGGGCTCGATCCTCTCGGTGCTCGTGGTCTGGCTGTTCCTGCGCGACGTGCGCGCGACACTGATCGCGGCGCTGGCGATCCCGCTGTCAGCCATCCCGGCGTTCGCCTTGATGAAATTCATGGACTTCACGCTCAATCAGGTGAGCCTGCTCGCGCTGTCGATGGTCTCCGGCGTGCTCGTCGATGATGCGATCGTCGAGATCGAGAACATCGTGCGCCACAAGCGCATGGGCAAGAGCGCCTTCCAGGCCGCGCTCGATGCGGCCGATCAGATCGCGCTCGCGGTCGTCGCGACATCCTGCACCATCATCGCGGTGTTCGTGCCCGTGAGCTTCATGGGCGGAATCATTGGCCAGTACTTCAAGCAGTTCGGCCTGACGGTCGCCGCCGCCGTGATGTTCTCGCTGCTGGTCGCGCGGCTGCTCACGCCGGTGATCGCCGCCTACACCCTGAAATCCGAGCCGGAGCCGCAGCACCACGACGGCCCGGTCATGGGGTGGTACCTGCGCGTGCTGAACTGGTGCGTGCACAACCGCTGGAAGACCATCGTGCTGGGCGTGGTGTTCTTCGCCGCCTCGGTGTTCGGTCTGGCGGTGATGCCCAAGACCTTCATCCAGCAGTCCGATATGAGCAACGCCTCGCTGCAGATCGAGCTGCCGCCCGGCGTGCAGCTCACCGACACCGAGAAGGTGGCCAACGAGGCCTACCGCATCATCGCCCGCCAGCGCGACGTCACCTCAATCGACGAGTCGGTCGGCGTCAACAGCAGCGTGCGCCAGGCCAATCTCGGCATCACCCTGGTGCCGCCCGATGAGCGCAAGCTGAGCCAGGAGCAGTGGCAGAACCTGATGCTCACCAAGCTGCACAGGATTCCCAACGCCCAGATTTATTTCCAGAACTTCAACGGCGACAGCGACGGCCACGACATCACCATCGACCTGACCGGCGACAACCTGACGCTGCTCGAACACACCGCCCGTAAGGTGATGGCCCAGATGGCGGCGCTGGCGGATCTGCGCGACGTCAGCTCCGAGGACGGGCTGCCGCGGCCCGAGATCCGCATCCGGCCGCGGTTCGACCTGGCCGCCAATCTCGGCGTGACGGTCGCCGACATCAGCCAGACCATCCGCATCGCCACCATCGGCGATCTGCTGCAGAACGATGCAAAGTTCACCCTGCCTGACCGGCAGGTGCCCATTCTGGTGAATCTGAAGCGCTCGGCTCGCAGCAATCTGACCACGCTCGAGAATCTGCCCGTGCCCACCGCCGGCGGCGGTTCGGTGCCGCTGAAGGCCGTGGCTGACTTCGGCTTCGGCGAGGGTCCGACCCGGATCCACAGCCGCGATCAGCGCCTGCGCATCGCCATCGATGCCGACCTGAACGGCGTGCAGCTCGGCAAGGCGATGAAACAGATCCATGCGCTGCCGGCGCTGCGCCACCTGCCGCCGGGGGTGCATCTGGCCGAGACCGGCAACGCGCGGCTGATGTCCGAGCTGTTCACCGATTTCATGATTGCCATGGGGACGGGCGTCCTGCTGGTGTTCGCGGTGCTGGTGCTGCTGTTCGCCCGGGTGCTGCAGCCGGTCACCATTCTCTCGGCGCTGCCGCTGTCCATTGGCGGCGCGGTCGCGGCGCTGTTCATCGCCCACGAGCCGCTGTCCCTCGGCGTGATGATCGGCTTTCTGATGCTGATGGGCATCGTGGCCAAGAACTCGATTCTGCTGGTGGATTTCGCCATCGAGGAGATGCGCGCCGGCAAGGATCGTCTGACCGCTCTGCTCGAGGCGGGTCACAAGCGCGCGCGGCCCATCGTCATGACGACCATCGCCATGGTGGCCGGGATGCTGCCGGTGGCGTTCGCCATCGGCGACTCGTTCCGCGCGCCCATGGCGATCGCCGTGATTGGCGGCCTGATCGGCTCCACCGCGCTGACTCTCGTGGTCGTGCCAGCCGGGTTCACGCTAGTCGATGACATCGAGCGCTGGATCGGGCCAAGGCTGGCGCGGCTGCTCATCGCCGAGCCGGGTGCGTCGCAGCAGGGCACCCCGCCGGTCGATGCCACGCCGGCCGCCCCGGCGGGTTAACATACCCTCCAAGGGGGAGGTTGCGGACATGAACCATCGAGTGACTACCTGTCTGGGTTCCGTGGGCCTGCTGGCGCTCGCCACGCTCACGGCCTGCTCGTTCCGTGTGGGCGACACCAACTCACGCGGAACGCTCTCCATCGCCGCAAATGAGGTGCGCATCTCGGTCCCCGGCGCTCCGAAGGCCTACGTGCAAAGCGGCGGCGGACTGGTGATCGGCCGGCGTACCGTGCCGCTGACCCCGGCGCAGCAGAGGTTGGCGCAGCGCTATTACCAGTACGCGCTCGGCATCACGGCCGCCGGCAAGGCCACGGGCGAGGCGGGCGGGCATTTGGGCATTGCGATCGTCGGATCGCTCTTCTCGGCGCTGTGGCACGGCAACTCGGCGATCATCAATCGCACGGCGCACGCGGGCGCGGCCAAGGTCCGGGCGAACGTGCAGACGCTGTGCGCCCAGATGGCGGGGCTCGAGACCGTGCAGAACATGCTCGCCGCCTCGCAGCCCTCGTTCGCCCCGTACCGCATCATCCGCCAGAAGGACGTGGCGCAGTGCTTCAAGGGCAGCGAGGGGCACGGCGGCAGCAAGAGCTGATCGAGCGAACCGCCTCCGGCGAACGCGCCTCTCAGGCGCGCAAGCCCTCATGCTCCATCTGATCTGCGGCCTGCGGCGAATCGATCTTCGCGATGCGGATATCAAGGTCCCCGCGGCGCCGCTCGCCGAGGCGCCGTTCGCAGATGCCGCGGCCGTACAGCGCCCGGCCCATGATTGGAGCGCGACTGAGCGCCCCATCGTAAGCTCGAATCGCGGCCCGGTAGTGCCCGAGGCGCATCAGCACCAGGCCGTCGGCGCTCAGCAGCTGGGGCGCATAGGGTCTGCGCTCGAGCGCGGCCGAGCATTCCGCCAGCGCCTGGTGCAAGTCGACTCCATTTGAGGCCTGCAGCCAGCACAAGCCCGCGAGCGCCAGCACCGAATGCGCCGCGGCCCGCGCCGCCGCGAAATCACGCCTTGCCAACACGCTCTGCCCCAGTTTGTTGTAGACGATGGCGCGCATGTCGAGAACGCTGCGGTGGATCTCCCGGCGCCAGCTGCCAACGGCCACCGGCTGCCGCAGCAGCGCATCCAGGGTGCGAAGCGCACGGTGGTAGCGTCCCGTGGACGAATCCAGACTCGCGAGCGCCATCAGCGCGGCGGAGTCGCCTGGATGGACCTTCAGCGCTTTGCGCAGGTCGGCGCGCCGCTCGGCCAGATCGCTCCACCGGCGATATTTCATGCGCAGCGTATAGCCGCTGCCGGCGGCCGAGTGCAGATGCACGCCACGGCTCATCAGCTCGCGCCCACGCGCCGGCGCGCCGAATGCGCTGTCGATGCGGCCCGCCACGAAGAACGCGACCGGGCTGTCGGGCAGAGCCCTGACCAGCCGTTCGGCCTGATGCCGGGCCGCGCCGCGCTGCGCGGCGCGCGCCAGGATCGCGGCGCGCATCCAGTAGAGCTGTACCAGCGCGGGACCGGGCGGCACCGCGTGGATCATCAGGCCCGCGTCCGCCGCCGCGCGCTTGAGCTCGCCGCGGCGCAGGTAGGCCTGGCAGCGGAATTCCAGCGCCATCACCAGTTTCGGTTCGATCGTCAGTGCCGCAGTGAGTGAGCGGATCGCGGCACGCATCCGTCCGGTATCGAAGGCGAGGACGGCGGACACCAGATGCACCTGTGCGGTGCGCGGATTGCGCGCACGCGCCGCCGCGACGTCGCGGGCCGCGAGCACGGCGTTGCCCTCCCCGATATAGGCCAGCGCGCGCAGCGTGAGCAGCGCGCTGCGCGGGCCCTGGAGTTTCATCGCGCGATTCAATTCCGCGATCATTCCGGGCAGTTCGCCCTGATGCATCATCGCGAGGGCGTCCCGGTAGTCCCGCACCGCTGCAGCGCGCTTGGCGAGCGCACGGCGGGTGATGAGGGCGGCCGGGGCGCGCACGTAGAGATTCGAGTCGGACAGGCGGCGCAAGATCCGCTGATCCCGGGCCGCCTCGTTGGCCGGAAATTCCCGCGCCACGCTGCGCTCGGTCGCCACGGCCGTGAACACCCCGCCTTGAATCCTCGCGCGGCGCCGAAAGCGCATGCCCGCGACGGCCCGGTCGATGTCGGCGCCGACCACGGTGAATCCGCGGCCGTCCTGCGGCAGGCGGATGACTTCGCTGCTGCGGGTGTAGTAGGGGTAAGCGACCGCGTAGGGCGCAGCGCGGTTCGGGCCGGACGGACGGGAAAAGTCCGCCACGTAGCCGACGCCGAGGCCGTCGGTCAGATAGTCATGATCGCGCCACTGGAGTCTGGCGGTCCCGTCCATGGTGAACCGCTCGGCGTGCGCCTTGCGGTCGTAGCGGGCCGAGACGGTTTTGACCTGCACGAAATCGTAGCGCTGCGCCCAGTAGCGGCGCAGGCTCGCATCGAGCTGATCCGGTGTGAGGTTGGCGAGACGTTGCTCGAAGAACACCCCGAGGGTGCCTCGCATGCTGGTCTCGACGTGGAAGGGCGCCGGCCGGAGGATGCCGGCGGTCGCATCAATCGTGATGCGTGTATCGAACAAGGGATGCTTCGGCGGCGGCGGCACCATCCTCAGCAGGCGTGCCCCGTGCGCGATGAACGGCAGGCCCCAGTGGTAGTACGGAATGTGCAGCTGCCTCAGGCTGCGATCGCCGAGCCGGGTGCCGTCGAGCCAGTAGGTGCGTCCGGCGATGACGGCCCGCACCAGCACGTGATCGAACAGCTGGATCATCGGCAGCCGGCCGGTCACTGCGTCCCCGGCCGTGACGTTCACCGCCACGGGCTCGGCCTCAATGCCGAGCGCGTGCAGCAAGGCGAGCAGCAACACGGTCTTGCCCTTGCAGTCACCGAAGCGCCGCGACCAGGTCAGATCGGCGGACGCCGGCCGCAGACCGCCGTCATTGAGATCGAGGAACAGATAGCGCACCTGGTTCTCGACGAGGCGCAGCGCGAGCGCGGCTTGGCGGCGCGGATCGGCGGTTGCCGCGCGAATGCGCGCCACCTCGGCGCGCAGCGGCGAGTGCGCACCGAGTTCCGCCGCCTTGCTGTAAAGCGGCGCGAAGCGCCTCGCCAGCTGCGCCCAGGAGCGGAACGCGCTGAGGTCGATGCGCCGTTCGACCTGGAAGCGCAGCGGCGCGAAGCGCGGCTCGAGCACCGGCTGCGCGTTGCGCATCGTGACGCTGACGCCGACTTGCGCACCGTCTTCAATCCGATGCACCCCCGCGAGCCCCCGGCCCGCCTGCCAGCGGATCGGCAGTGAGGCCCTCCACAGCGCGCGCATGTGCAGCAGCGCCACGGGCAGCGTCGGGGGGATCAGGATTTCGGCCGAGGGCGTGCCGTCGAGCAGCGGCTCGCGGCGCACGAGGGTATAGGCGACCTCGACGATGTCGCCGACGCGCAATCCCGGCGGCTGCAGTATGGCCGTCAATGTGTCATCGAGCGTGGCGGCCTCGAGGTTGGTCTCGCGCTTGGCGATGGTGAAGCGGCCGCCGTTGGCGAGCAGGTTCATGACCTTGCCGCCACGCATGAGATCGACCTTGTGCACGATCATGACGTCGGTATCGGGATTCCACGTCAGCGCGATTGTGCCGAGCGCCGAGAGCCCCTGCGGCGTCTGGATGCGCACGGCGTTCTCGACGAAGTAGCGGACCGTGTCGGCAGTCAGCTCGACCTGGCGGTCAGCGAGCAAAAATTTGACCGCGGCCTGGCCGGCCGGCCCGGCCGCCGGCACGCGCTGCGGCTGCACCCACGCGCCCGTCGGACCGAAGCGCAGGTGATTGGCGGCAAGCGCGGCGTTGAGCCAGAGCAGCGCGACGAATCCGGCGGCGATGCAGCGCATCGACACGGCCCCCCTCTCATGACTGACGGTGCCGGCCGGCTTCGCAACGTCAGCCCATTGCCTCAGAACAGCGAAACGCCGCCGGGTAATGGAGCCATATTAGCATCCGCGTGCACCGCGGGCGCCGCTCAGCGCCGATCGGGCAGCACGAACGTGCCGCGCGCCGCAGCGCTGGCGAGCCGCTGCGGGCTGTACCAACGCTCGAGCGCGCCGCGCTCGAGCAGATCGGGGTTGGCCGCCGCGAAGGCCGCGAAATCCTGCGGCGCGCCTGCGGCGAGCCGCTCGGCGATGAGCGAGAGGAACGCAAGCGTCACGGTCTGGTTAAATTTCTCCGGCCGGCCGATGCGCGCGCACAGGCGCCGCAGGCTGTTGGAATAACGCAGGGCAGTCTCGGGAAAATCGTGGCGGCGAAGCATCTCGTAGGCCATGCGCACATGCTCGCGGTGCGTGAAGCGCGCCGGATCGAGCCGCCCGCGCTGGAAGCGCTCGAGGTCCGGGCACGGCTCAATGCGCTTCATCGGATTCACGCAGCCTGTGTGCGTCCGCCGCGGTGAGCTCGAGGCCGTAGATCCGCTTCAGCGCCCTGATCTTACGCAGCGTCTCGGGGGAGAACGGCGCGCGCCCTTCGAACGCGTGCAGCACCACTCCCTCGATGAGGTCGCCGAGCGACAGATCGAGGTCGGCGGCCAGGGCCTTCAGCACCTTCAGCACGCGGCTCTCGATGCGCACGCCGGTTTGCACTCGCGTCACGGTCTTCATGCCCATATGGTACCAATGTACATATGTACCGTCCAGAGCGCGGCCGGCAGCGCCGGCGCATGGCAGCGGCGCAGCGCCCCGGCGCCCGGTAAGATGTGCTCTGGCATCGAATCGGGAGCACGGGCGCGACCGGCCGGCGCCGCCCGGGGAACCCGCGCGGCGCTCAAGGGTCAATCCGGCTCTCGGGAACACTCTGGAGGCACCCCGCCATGACCGGCACCGGCCCGCTCGTCCAATCCGCACCTGCCGCGAACCCCGCTCGCGCCGGCGGGGCGCAGACCGCCTTCACCCGGCTGCGCGAGTACCTGCGCACCCAGATCCTGGGCCAAGAGACGCTGGTCGAGCGGCTGCTGGTGGCACTCCT
>JAKCEJ010000085.1 GCA_021838065.1 Pseudomonadota bacterium | reverse complement strand
ATCGCACCAGGCCGGCCGCATCGCCTGGTTCAACGCCAAGCGCTTCGCCTGCTTTCAGCTGGCGAAGGTGCTCGACACGCTGCAGAACCCACTGCGCGCCACCTACCAGTCCATCATGGACGATGTGCCCACCGCCATCGCCAAAGGGCCGTATCCGCTGTTCGACAACGTGACCGCGCTGTTCAGCGCCACGCCCGTGATCACGCGCACCGCGACCTACGTCTATGCGTGCACGGAGTGGGTGGAGGACGCCTTCCAGGGCAAGGAGCTGCTGCACGAGATCTACTCGCGCCTGCTCAACCCCACCTCCATCTGCCTGGCCAACCACATCGTCGACCTGGAGGCCGGTCCGGAGGCGGCGGACTATTTCGCGTGGAACTTCAACTCCGGAATGGCGGCGATCGACGCCACGCTCGCCAACCTCGTCGGCTACGAGGACATCGTGCTGGCCAGCCGCAACGTGTACGGCGGCACCTATCAGCTGCTGCACGACTGGTACGGCAAGCGCAGCAACCTCAACGTCTCGGTCGAGTGGTTCGACGGCGAAGCGGCCACATCGTTCGCCGAGCGCCTCGCCGATGTGGAGCGGCGCTACGCCGAGCGCCTCGCCCAGGGCCGGCAGATCTACGTGTTCCTCGAGTCCCCGTGCAATCCGCACGGCAACATCCTCGACGTCCCGGGCATCTGCCGCGCGGCGCACGCCCGCGGCCTGACGGTGATCTGCGATGCGACCGTCGGCACCCCGGTGCTGCAGCGCCTGCTGCAACGCGCGGACCACACCGAGCGGCCGGACTTCCTCATCCATTCCTACACCAAGGATCTGTGCGGCTCCGGCAACACGACCGCCGGCGTGGTGATCGGCCGCAGCGAGCGGATGTTCCTGCCCAAGGGGCAGACGGTGCGCGGCACGGGCCATGACGGCCGGGAGCGCGACTACCGCTGGGACGAGACCATGTTCTGGAACGTCTACTACGTCAAAGGCGCCTTCCTGGACGCCGACAAGGCGTTCGAGGTGCTGAGCGGCATGCGCACCCTGGAGCTGCGCGTGCTGCAAAAGTGCATCAATACCATCGTGCTCGCCCGCGGCCTCTCGCTGCACCCGATGATCAACGTGCACTGCTCGGCGGTCGAGAACCATCCCAACGGCGAGCTGCGCGAGCGGATCATGACGCTCGGCCTGCCGGCGCCGCTGTTCACCATCGACTTCCAGGGCACACCGCGCCATCCGCTGCGCTTGGCGAAATGGCGTCTGCAGCGCCTGCTCGACAGCCTGGAGCCCGCCTTCGGGCTGCAGGTGACCCTCGGTCAGACCAACACCGTGGTGCTCTGTCCGGCGCTCACCAGCCACTCGGAGATGTCCGAGCAGGCGCTCGCCGCCGCCGGCATCACCCCGACCACGCTGCGCATCTCGGTCGGCGACGAGGACCCGCGCTACCTGCTCGAGCACCTGCGCCGCGCTGCGGAGCTGGCGGCCGGGGACGAGGCGCGCGAGTTCACCGCGGGCTTTCCGTCACGCGCGCAGGTCAACGAGATCTACGAGGCCGTCTACACGGACGTGCACCGCCGCTGGATCGCGGCGCGCTGCGCGAACTGATGGGCGCACGGGCGCGGCCGAACGGCCGCGCCCGTGCGCGCCGTCAGCGCGCCGGGTCGAAGAACAGCAGGTGCAGTGAATTCGGCGTGAACGGCGAGCCGCGCGGCCGCTTGCCGGCGCGCCAGGCCGCATAGAACGCCATCAGCGCCTGTGGGGTGGTGCGCGCCGCGACGACGAACACCCGGCCGCTCTCGGGGTCGAGCGCCATGGTACGGCCCGAGACCGCCGTGCGCACCGTCGCCACCGGCACGAACCGGTCGGCATTGACTTCGCGGATGACCGACAGGGTCCCGTCGAGCCCGTTGGAGCTGAAGATGAGCCGGCGGCGCGGATCGAAGCGGTCTGCGTCCGTGCCCCGCCCGATGGGCAGCGTCGCGACGACCGACCCGTTGTCGGCATTGACCACGACCAGGCGCTGATTCTCGCAGCTCGCGAACAGCCGGTGGGTCGCGGTGTCGATCGCGAGCCCGTGCGGCGCGCGGCAGGTGGGCATCGGCCAGGCGGCGTCGATGCGGTTGGTCGTGGTATTGATGCGGAAGATCTCGTGATGCGTCACGCCGTTGACGTAGAGCTGGCCGTTGTCCCCCGGCACGGCGTACTCCAGATCCCCGCCGATGTGAATGAAGGTCACGACCCTGCGCCGCGCCGGATCGATCACGGCGACCGTGCCCGTGTCGCCGTCGATCACGAAGGCGTGTCCGCTCACCGGATCGAATGTCACCGCGTCGGCGCCGCGCTGCACCTTGAGCCGCGCCAGCACGTGCAGGGTCTTCAGACTGAAGATCACGGCCTGGCCGTAGCGCCCGTCGTCGGTGATGCCGACGCCGGCCTTCGGATCGAAGGCCGTCCCGTGCGGTCCGCCCGGGATCGGGCCCACGTCGCCGACGATGCGCCCGGTGATCGCGTCGACCACCGTCAGGCGGTTGCCGTGCGCCACAAATACCCGATGCGAGGGCGGATCGTAGAGCGCGTAGTCCCAGCTGTCCGGCGCGCCGAGCGCCACGCTGCGCACGAGCCGATACGCCTGCTGCGGGCCGGCGGCGGCCGGACGGGCCAGTCCGAGCGCGGCACCGGCGAGCAGCACGGCGGCGATTCGGGAAAGTGTCATGACAGGCCAGCGCATTTGTATTCTCCCCTGTTGCCGTGACGGGCCGGGCAGTGCTGCACCGTCGTCACCCGGATTATGCTGCGCCCGGGATGCCGGCCGCGAGTTCCGGCTGCCTCACCCGCCCGTCGCACTGTCGCCATTTGTCGTCACAACTGGCGCGCCCGACCGCTCGCGCGCTAGGGTCTGCCCTGCCCAGACGATGCGCTCGCAGAAGGAGACGCCATGACCCGATTTGAGCTGCAGGGCAGCGCACGCGAACCGCTGCCGGGGGCGCGCCCGCTGCGCCCCGCCGCCGGGGACGAGCGGCTGGAGATCAGCCTCATCCTGCGTCCGAATGACCAGGCGCGCTGGGGCGACCGGCTCGAGCGACTCGGCCGCGGCGAGCGCCCGGTGGCCCTGACACGAGAGCAGTTTGCCGGGGCGCACGGCACGGCCGAGGCCGATCTGCGCGCCGTCGGCGCATTCGCCGCCGCGCACGGCCTCGCCGTCGTCCAGCAGCATGCTGCGCGGCGCACCATCGTGCTTGCCGGCACCGTGGCCCAAATGAGCGCTGCGTTCGGCGTCGAGCTGTGGCAATTCGAGCATCCGCAGGGCACTTACCGCGGCTTGCGCGCCGCGGTGCGGCTGCCCGAGGAACTGCGGGACATCGTGGTCGCCGTGCTGGGCCTGGACAACCGCCCACAGGCCCGCCCGCACTTTCGCGTGCGCACCGGCCCGAAGCCCCGCCGCTCGCGTGCTGCGACGCCGCCGGCCAATTCGTTCACCGCCGTGCAGATCGCTTCCTTGTACCAATTTCCGGCCGGCTCGGGACAGGGCCAGTGCATCGCGCTCATCGAGCTCGGCGGCGGCTACCGGCCGCAGGACCTGCAGAGCTACTTCGCCGGCCTCGGCCTGCCCGTGCCGGAGGTGATCACGGTGTCGGTCGATCATGCCGCCAATGCGCCGAGCGGCAATCCAAACAGCGCGGACGGCGAGGTGATGCTCGATATTGAGGTGGCCGGCACTGTCGCGCCAGCCGCGAAGATCGCCGTCTACTTTGCGCCCAACACGGACGCAGGCTTCCTGGACGCGGTCACGACTGCGGTCCACGATGCGGTCAATGCGCCTTCGGTGGTCTCCATCAGCTGGGGCGGACCGGAGTCGACATGGACACCGCAGGCGCTCACTGCAATGGACCAGGCGCTGCAAGCGGCGGCGGTGCTCGGCGTCACAGTATGCGTGGCGTCAGGCGACAGCGGATCGACTGACGGTGTTGCTGACGGGGCCAATCACGTCGATTTCCCAGCATCAAGTCCGCATGCCCTCGGATGTGGCGGCACCCGCTTGACGGCGACGACCGCTGCCATCCAGGGCGAAGTCGTGTGGAACGACGGCAATCCCGCCTCGGGCGCCTCGGGCGGCGGCGTCAGCGCGTTTTTTGCACTGCCCTTGTGGCAGCAAGGACTCGACACGACCACCGTTCAGGGGCAAACCCAGCCGTTGACGGCGCGAGGCGTGCCGGACGTTGCCGCGGATGCCGACCCTCAGACAGGCTACGAGGTTGTCGTCGACGGAGTGCAGGCGGTTTTCGGCGGAACCAGTGCCGTGGCGCCGTTGTGGGCAGGGCTCATCGCGCGCATCAATGCGCTGACGGGGCGCAAAGCGGGTTATATCCAGCCGGCCCTCTACCCGCACGAGGCCGCCTGCCGCGACATCACGAAAGGCAACAACGGCGGCTACGAGGCATCGGCCGGCTGGGACGCGTGCACCGGCCTCGGCAGTCCCAACGGCCAGCAGATCGCCGCGATCCAGAACCTTTAGCCGCGCGGCCAACGCTCTCGCCGCCAGACACCGGCATCCGACGGAACGCACGACTCCTGGGCTAGCCGTCTTCTGACAGCCGGAACGGTCCGGCTCGCGGCGGGCGAGACGGCGGGACGGGTCAGATCTCGGCGTCCCCTTCCAGATAAAACACGCAGGCCCCCTCGAGCTCGACGCGCTCGCCGCTCACCCGGCAGCTCATCTCGCCGCCGCGCCGGGATGCCTGGTAGGCGCGCAGCTGCGCCTTGCCGAGGCGCTCGGACCAGTACGGCGCCAGCGCGCAGTGGGCGCTGCCGGTCACGGGATCCTCCGCAACGCCTCGTGCGGGGGTGAAGTAACGGCTGACACAATCGTACTCGCCGTCGCCGCGCGCCGTGATGATCACACCCTGTCGGTCCAGCGCGGCGATGGCCGCGATATCCGGCGTCAAGCTGCGCACCGTCCGCTCGCTGTCGAGCACGACGAGATAATTGATGGCATCGGCGCGCACTTCCTGCGGGACTGCACCGAGCGCCCGGATGAGCGCATCGGATGCGCTCCCTGCCGCGGTCGGCCGCGCGGGAAAGTCCATCGCGTAGCCGCCGGCAGTGCGTGTCACGTGCAGCGCGCCGCTCGCGGTGTGAAACGTAACCGCCGCACGCTGCGGCTCCAGCCTCTCCAGCACCACTGCGGCGCTGGCGAGCGTGGCGTGCCCGCACAGCGGCACCTCGACCTTCGGCGTGAACCAGCGCAGCTGGTAGACCCCGTTCCCGCCGACCAGGAACGCCGTCTCGGAAAGATTGTTCTCCGCCGCGATCGCCTGCAGCACCTCGCCCGATGGAAATGCCTCGAGCGGCATCACCGCCGCGGGGTTGCCGCTGAAGCGCCGACGGGTGAAGGCATCGAGCTGAAAGATTCGTGTGTGCATCGGTCCGCTGTCTCACTCGGCCGTGGCGCGCCCTTCCAGCCGCGCCACGGTCGCCTCGATCCACGCCTGAACTTCCTGATTGACCTCGCGCGGGTCGCGCCCGCGGGCGCTCACCGGCGGGCCGATCACCAGGCGGATGGTGCCGGGCCGCTTGCGCCACCCGCGCCGCGGCCAGTACCGGCCCGCATCGTGCGCCACCGGCACCAGCAGCGCGCCGGTCTCCGCCGAGAGCAGCGCGCCGCTGACGCCGTAGCGGCGCGTCTCGCCCGGCGGCATGCGCGTGCCCTCGGGGAAAATCACGATCCAGTCGCCTTCCGCCAGGCGCTCCTTGCCTTGTGCGATCACCTGACTGACGGCCGAGTGGCCCGACTTGCGGTCGATGGCGATGGCATGCATCTGGCGGATGCCCCAGCCGACGAAGGGGATCCACGTGAGCTCGCGCTTGAGCACCCATACCTGCCGGGGAATCACCAGCGCCATGGCGATGGTCTCCCACGAGGAGGAGTGCTTCCATAGCGCGATGTGATTGCCCGCCGGCAGGTGCTCGAGGCCCTCGATGCGGTAGTCCAGCCGGCAGGTTGCCTTCAGCACCGCGAGCAGCACCCGCGACCAGACCCGCACCAGCGCGAAGCGGCGCGGGAAGGGCAGCATGGCACAGGCGATCACGAAGAAGATCGCGTAGCAGAACGTCCACAGAAACAGGAACACCGTGAAGAATAGCGATCCGAGCAGCTGCATGACGCTCCCTCAGCCCGGCAGCCGCGACAGGTCCGCCACACCCGCGAAGAGGGCGCGCATGTCCGACAGCAGCGCCAGGCGGTTGCCGCGCAGCCGCGGGTCCTCGTCCATGACCATGACCTGATCGAAGAAGGCATCGACCGCCTGGCGCAGTCCGGCGAGCTCCGTCAGCGCTCCGGCGTAGTCGCGCCGGTCGATGGCGGATGCAACGGTCGCGCGCAACGCGTGCAGTGCCTCGAACAGCGCGCGCTCGGCCGGCTCGTTGAACAGTGTTGGATCGACTACCGCAGCCGTCCGCTCGCCGCCGCGCGGCTCGCTCTTCTTCAGGATGTTGGCAACGCGCTTGTTCGCCGCCGTCAGGCTGGCCGCCTCCGGCAGCGCGAGAAAGGCGCTGAGCGCGGCGAGCCGCGCGTCGAGCTCGAGCGGCGAGCGCGGTCGCGTCGCGAGCGCCGCGTCGAACATCTCGGTGGTGATGGGGCGTGCGCCCCCCGCCGCCCGCGGCTCGCCTTCGAGATAATAGGCGCGCAGCCGCTCGAACACGTACTCGTAAAGCTCGCCGGCGCAGTCCGGCACCGCCGGCACCGGCTTGCCGGCGCTGACCGCGATCCGCTCGATGTCCGCGCGCGCCAGGCGCGCCGCCTGCTCCAGGAGCGCCGTGAGATCGATCTCCAGGCGCTTCTCGAGCAGGATGCGGATCAGCCCGATGGCCGCGCGCCGCAGTCCGAACGGATCCTTCGTGCCCGTGGGCTTCTCGCCGATGGCGAAAATCCCCGCCAGGGTATCGAGCTTGTCGGCCACCGCGAGGACGGTGCCTGCGGCAGTGAGCGGCAGCGCGCCGCCGGCGGCGCGCGGCAGGTAGTGCTCGCCGATCGCCGCCGCGACCTCACGGTCCTCGCCGTCGGCCGCGGCATAGTGAGTGCCCATGATGCCCTGCAGCTCCGGGAATTCCCCGACCATGGCGGTGAGCAGATCGCATTTGCACAGCATCGCCGCCCGCTCGAGCGGGGCGGCCGGCTGCCCGAGCGCGGTGGCCATCTGTACGGCCAGCGCGCGGATGCGCCGGGCGCGGTCGCCGAGGGAGCCGAGCCGCGCCTGGAACGTCACCGCATCGAGCCCCTCGATGCGGGCGGCGAGCGGTGCCTTGCGGTCTTGCTCCCAGAAGAACGCGGCGTCGGCCAGGCGCGGGCGCACCACGCGCTCGTTGCCTTCGATGACCTTCGCCGGCTCGCGGCTCTCAATGTTGGCAACCGCGACGAAACACGGCAGGAGCGCGCCGTCCGCGCGCTCGAGCGGGAAGTAGCGCTGGTGATCCTCCAGCGTCGAGATCAGCACCTCGCGCGGCAGATCGAGGAAGCGCGGCTCGAAGCGGCCCGCGAGCGGCACGGGCCACTCCACCAGCGCGGTCACCTCATCGAGCAGCGCATCGTCGAGCAGCGCCCGGCCGCCGAGCGCGGCGGCCGCCGCGCTCACGCCCTCGCGGATCCGTTCCCGTCGCGCCGCGAAATCGGCGACGACATGCCCGCGCTGCCCGAGGGTCCGCTCGTAGGCGCCGGGGCTGGCGAGCCGCAGCGGCTTCGGGGCATGGAAGCGATGGCCCCGGGTCATATTGCCTGCGGCCGTCTCGAGCAGCGTCGCCGGCACGACTTCCCGGCCGTAGAGCATCACGATCCAGTGCACGGGGCGCACGAATTGCGCTTCACAGGCGCCCCAGCGCATGCGGCGCGGAATGGGCAGCGCATCGAGCGCGCTCTGCACGATGCCGGGCAGCAGCCCGGCGGTCGGCGCGCCGGGCCTGACTCCGCTGTAATAGAGAAATTCACCCTTGGCGTCCGCGCGCCGCTCGAGCGCCTCGAGGCCGACCGCGCAACTCGCGGCGAACGCCTGCGCGGCCCGCGTGGGCGCGCCGCCGGCATCGAACGCCGCGCTGACCGGCGGGCCGCGCCGCTCGATGCGCTGATCGGGCTGGCTGGCGGCCAGCCGCCTGACTCGCACCGCGAGCCGCCGCGGCGTGGCGAAGGACTGCAGCGCGCTGTGGGCGAGCGCCGCCTTGGCGAGGCCGGCCTCGATGCCGGCCGCGAACGAGTGCTCCAGCAGCCGCAGCGCCTTGGGCGGCAGCTCCTCGGTGCCGATCTCGACCAGGAAGTCGCGCTTTTCCATGCGGCTCACGCTCCCACCGCGTTCTGCAGCATCGGGAAGCCGAGCGCCTCGCGGCTTTCGAAGTACGCGCGCGCCACTGCGCCGGCGAGTGCCCGCATGCGCAGGATGTAGCGCTGCCGCTCGGTCACCGAAATGGCGCGCCGCGCATCGAGGAGATTGAACACGTGCGAGGCCTTGAGCACCTGCTCATAGGCCGGCAGCGGCAGGCCGCTCTCGAGCAGCGCCCGGCAGCCGTGCTCGTGGTCCTCGAAGTGCCGCAGCAGGGTCGGCACGTCGGCCCGCTCGAAGTTGTATCGGGATTGCTCCACCTCGCTCTGGTGGAACACATCGCCGTAGGTCACCCGGCCGCGCTCGCCCTCGGTCCAGACGATGTCGTACAGGCTCTCGACACCCTGCAGATACATCGCCAGGCGCTCAAGCCCATAGGTGATCTCGCCGGTGACGGGACGGCAGTCGAGGCCCCCGACCTGTTGGAAGTAGGTGAACTGGGTGATCTCCATGCCGTTCAGCCACACCTCCCAGCCGAGCCCCCAGGCCCCCAGCGTCGGGGACTCCCAGTTGTCCTCGACGAAGCGCACGTCGTGCACCAGCGGATCGAGCCCGAGCGCGCGCAGGCTTCCCAGATACTGATCAATCAGGTCGGGCGGCGAGGGTTTGATGATGACCTGGAACTGATAGTAATGCTGCAGCCGGAACGGGTTCTCGCCGTAACGCCCGTCGGTCGGCCGGCGCGATGGCTGCGCGTAGGCCGCGCTCCAGGGCTCCGGCCCGATGGAGCGCAGAAAGGTGGCGGTATGAAAGGTGCCGGCGCCCATTTCCATGTCGTAGGGCTGCAGGACGATGCAGCCGCGGTCGGACCAGTAGCGCTGCAGCGCGAAAATGAGCGCCTGGAAGGTGCGGGGCGCGGCGGGGATTTTCATGAGTTGGCCAATGGAACAAAACAGCCCCCGAGTATAGCGAAGGCCTACCGCGCGGGAATCGCGCACCAAAACAGGGCCCGAGGTCGCGGCCGAGCTGGACCTCCCGGGTCCACTTGCGCCGCTGACGCACCATTTCGGTGCTATGATGCGGCGAGGAGCACCAAATTGGTGCAAAATACGGGCACGAAGTGGCCAGGTCATTGATTTGCTGAGAGCCCGGGTCTGGCACGGCAGCTGCACTATCCAGGTGCTCCGCCCCGCGGCGCACTAGCGAATGGACGTCGAGCGACCGGCAGATCCTGGCGATCGGCACGGTCCGGCGGCAGCTCGGGCTGTTCCGACGCGGCGGGCGCGCTACCCCTATTCCTCCGGAGGCGATATGACACCGAGCGATGTACTAAAGCTGATCACGGAAAAAGACGTCAAGTTCGCGGACCTCAGGTTCACCGACTCCCGCGGCAAGGAACAGCACGTGACCATCCCGGCGCGCCTGGTCGATGAGGACCTGTTCCGCGACGGCAAGATGTTCGACGGCTCCTCCATCGCCGGCTGGAAGAGCATCAAC
>JAKCEJ010000084.1 GCA_021838065.1 Pseudomonadota bacterium | reverse complement strand
ATCACCGGGGCGATCACCGCGATCATCGCGACTGGCGCGAACGCCGCGATTGGCGCCGCGAGCACGAGCGCGAGGGCTGGCGCGCTCGCCGCGGGGGCGACTTCGACGGCGGCCAGTACCGCAGGCCGCCGGGGTACTACTACCGGACCTGGCGGCGTGGCGAACGGCTTCCGATCGCCTACCGCGCTCCGGCGTACATCGTTCCGGATGCGGCCTACTACCACCTTGCGCCGCCACCGCCGGGCTACTACTGGGTGCGCGTAGGTAACAACGCGGTCCTGGCCGCGATCGCGACCGGCGTTGTGCTCAACGTCATCGCCAACGAGTTTCACTGACCGGGAATGCGGTGCGGCCGCGCGGCCAATCGGCGGCGCGGCCGCAGCCCCTCAGCGCGCGCGCGGCAGCGTCCAGCAGGAGGGGCGTTGGGTCATTCCGATCCTCGGGTAGTAGGACTCGGCGTTCGGTGCGGCCACCAGAACCAGTGTGGTCTGCGGGCCGGCGAGCGCGTGCGTCTCGCCGATCAGCCGCCGGCCGATCCCCCGGCGCTGGTACGCGGCGTCCACCGCCAGATCGGACAGATAACAGCAGTAGGAAAAGTCGGTGAGCGCGCGCGAGATGCCGACCAAGCGGCGCCCGTCGCGGGCGGTGACGATGAGGTCCGCCTCGCGCAGCATGTGTCCCAGGCGCTCGAGATCCTCCACGGGCCGACGCTCCCCGAGGGTGGAGGAGATCAATACATCGCGGAAGGCTGCGGCGGACAGGTCAGGCTCGTGGGCATAGACGATCGGCACGGCGCTCTCCCGGGCAGGGGTGCAGATCCGTGGACTGTGCCGGGGCCGGCGGGTCCGTACAAGCCGAGGTGATCGAAAATCACCCCCGGGGGCACACTCCGGTGCACCCGCCGCGCCGTGCGGCGTTGCAGGGGCAATACCCCAGGGCGAGAGGTCCCCCATGGCAAGGTCTCCCAAGTTTCGCGCCGCGATCGCGGCGATCACGCTCGGGTTGTCCCTGACGCTCGGCGCCTGCGTGGCCGAGCCGGGCTATTACGGCGGCGCGGTGCTCGTCGCGCCGCCGCTGCCGCGCGTCGAGTATTACGGGCCGGCGCCGTATCCGGGCTACATCTGGCTCGGCGGCTACTGGAACTGGGCGCCGAGCGGCTACTACTGGGTGCGCGGGCGTTGGGCGGCGCCCCGGCCCGGGTACCGCTGGGTGCCGCACCGCTGGGTGGATACCGCTCACGGCTGGCGTATGAGCGGCGGCCGCTGGATCCGGCGTCGCTGACCGGCGGCGCGCAGTCGCCTCAGCGCTCGAAATTCCCGCGGCCCTCGGGGTAGCTGCGCTCCCAGTTGCGTCCGTCGAAGGGCCTGACGATCAGCTCGCGCGCCGTGTCCGCGTCCAGGCAGCGCGCATTGACGCTGAAGCCGTCAGGGTGCGAGCGCGGCACGTAGAAGGATTTGATGCCGCAGACCGAGCAGAACAGGTGCCGGGCCGTGCCGGTGTTGAACGTGTAGGTTGTCAGCGCCTCCTCGCCCGAGAGCAGGTGGAAGTGCTCGGCCCGCACGACCAGATGCAGGTAGCCCGCCTTGCTGCAGATCGAGCAGTTGCATTCCGAGACGCGAAGCACCTGTGGCGCCTCGACCTCGAAACGCACGCGGCCGCAGTGGCAGCCGCCGCGGTGGGTGATCAGGGGCTCTTCGCTCATCGCTCTTGCTCCGGGGAGGTCCGGCTCGCGCGGCCGGCGCATCATAGCAGCGCCGTGCGCTGCCCGGCGCGGCTCGGCTCATCGCGGCCGATGCTCGCTTGACCGTGCCCGCCTGCGATGAGCCGCGCAAAATTCCCGATGAACGGCTAGATTGCGCAGCATCCGAGCGTTGGGCGGGTCGCGCCGATGTTCTGCCGCGGCGCGGGCCGCACCGGGGCTCACTCCTCGATCCTGGAGGCTGCCCGTGCGAGTGCGTATTGGAGCGATGCTGGTCTTGGGTGCGGCTGCGGCCGCGTTGGCGTGCGCTGCGGACTCGGCGCTGCCGGTTGCGGGCGCGGCGGTGGTGCCGCACAGTGACTACCAGGCGCTCAGCTGGCGCCTGATCGGACCGTTCCGCGGCGGCCGGGTGCTCGCGGTCACGGGCGTGCCGGACAGCGGCCGCGTCTTTTACTTCGGCTCCGTCGACGGGGGCGTGTGGAAGAGCGAGGACGCTGGCCGCACGTGGCAGCCGATCTTCGATCACGAGCCGGCCGGCTCCATCGGCGCGATCGCGGTCGCTCCCTCTGACAGCAAGGTCCTCTACGTCGGCACCGGCGAGGCGGACATGCGCTCGGACATCGCCCAGGGCGATGGCATGTACAAGTCCACCGACGGCGGGGGTCAGTGGACCCACATCGGGCTTGCCGGCACCCGGCAGATCGCCCGCGTCATCGTCAATCCTCACAACCCCGACATCGTGTTCGTGGCGGCGCTCGGGCATCCCTACGGCCCGAATCCCGAGCGCGGCGTGTTCCGCTCGCTCGACGGCGGCCGGCACTGGCAGAAGGTGCTCTACCTCAATCCCAACACCGGCGCGGCGGATCTCGCCTTCAAGCCCGGTGATCCGCAGACGATCTACGCGGCGCTGTGGCAGACCCGCCGGCCCCCATGGAGCGTCTACCCGCCCTCGAACGGCCCGGGCAGCGGCCTGTACGTCTCACACGACGGCGGCAGCCACTGGACGCACATCACCGGGCACGGCTTCCCGGCGCATCCCGGCCGCATCGGTATCGCGGTGGCCCCGTCGCAGCCGAACCTCCTCTACGCGCTCGTCGACGGCACGTGGAAGAGCGGCGGCCTGTACCGCTCCGAGGACGGCGGCGTCAACTGGCAGCACGTCTCGAACGATCCGCGCATCTTCGGCCGCGGCTGGTATTTCTGCTCGCTCACGGTGGACCCGCGCGATGCCGACCGCGTGTATGTGATGAACACCATCGTGCTGCGCTCCGACGACGGCGGCGCGCACTTCATCGCGCTCAAGGGTGATCCGACGGGCGATGACTTCCATCAGCTGTGGATCAATCCGACCCATCCCAGGCAGATGATCCTTGGCAGCGATCAGGGCACGCAGGTGACGCTGAACGGCGGAGCCACCTGGAGCAGCTGGTACAACCAGCCGACCGCGCAGATCTATCACATCGCCGTCGACAACCGCTTCCCGTTCTGGGTGTACGGCTCGCAGCAGGATTCCGGCGCGATGGCGCTGCCGAGCCGGACCATCGACAACGACGGCATCACTCTGGAGGAGTTCCGGGAGCTCACCCCGGGTGGCGAGAACGGCAACGTCATCCCCGATCCGGAAAATCCCAATATCGTGTACGGCGACGGCACGGGAGAGAGCACCACCGTGGAGAAGCTCGACGTGCGGACCGGGCAGGTGCGCGATGTCGATCCGACGCTCGACTACCCGGATGCGCACTACCGCACCGATTGGACGCTGCCGCTCGCGTTCTCGCCGTTCAATCACAAGACGCTGTATTTCGCCAACCAGTACCTCTTCAGCACCCGCGACGGCGGATTGCACTGGGAGCGCATCAGCCCGGACCTGAGCCGCAAGGACCCCGGCGCGCCGCCGAATCTCGGCCCCGTCACCGCGAAGGACACCATCGACGTCGGCCCGCGCCGCGGGGTGATCTACTCGATCGCGCCCTCGCGTTTCAGCGACAAGGTGATCTGGGCAGGCACCGACGACGGCCTGGTGTGGCGCACCGCGGACGGCGGCAAGCACTGGGTCAACATCACCCCGAAGGAGCTGACTCCCTGGTCCAAGGTGGCCGGCATCGAGCTGTCGCATTTCCATCGTGGCACCGCGTACCTCGCCATCGACCGGCATCGGCTCGACGATGAGACGCCGTACATCTATGTAACACGCAACGACGGCAGGACCTGGAAGCTGATCACCGACGGCATTCCGTCGCACGACTTCGTCAATGTCGTGCGCGAGGACCCGGTGAAGCCCGGCCTGCTGTACGCCGGCACCGAATATGGCGTGTTCATCTCTTTCGACGACGGGGTCCACTGGCAGTCGCTGCAGCAGAACCTGCCGGTGAGTTCGGTGCGCGACATCAAGATCCACGACAATGATCTGGTGCTCGCCACGCTCGGACGGGGTGTGTGGATCATGGACGACATCACCGCGCTCAGGCAGATGGACGCGGTGCGGCCGGACGCGGTGACGCTGTTCAAACCCGCGCCCGCCATCCGCCTGCGGCCGGCCGGCTTCACCGGCACGCCGTTCCCGAAGGACGAACCGATGGCGGCCAATCCGCCGAACGGCGCGTATATCGACTACATTCTGCCGGCGACGGTCGAGGGTCCCGTGACCGTGACGATCCGCGACTCGGGCGGCAGGCTCGTGCGCCGCTACAGCAGCGCCGAGCATGTCTCGCCGCCGAATCCCGCCACGCTGCGCTTCGCGCCGGAGTGGGTGAGTCCGCCGATGATTCCCTCGGCCAAGCCCGGCATGCACCGGCTCGTGTGGAATCTGCATTACGCGCCGCTCGCCAAATCCCACACCCCGGGACCGCCGCAGGAGGGGGTGTGGGCGCCGCCGGGCCCCTACACCGTCGAGCTGACCGTCAACGGCGTGACGTATCGGCAGTCGCTCACCGTGAAACCGGATCCGCGCGCGAAGGTCTCGCAGGCCGCTCTGGTGCACGAGTTCGAGCTTGCCCGCAAGGTGGAGCGCGCCGAGCTGCGCGCCGCCACGACGGAGTCCGCCGCGGTGAAGCTGCTCGATGCGCTTGATCTGCGCATGCGCCGCGGCGGGGCGCAGCACGCTGCGATTGCCGCGCTCTATGCCAAAGCGCGCGACATTTCGGGTGAGTGGCCGTTCCCGCAGCACCGTCCGATGTTCGGTGCGGGGCCGCCGCGCAACGTGCGCAGTCTGGTGATGCTGTCACTGGACCTGATGCACCTCGAGCGCGCGGTCGACGGCGCGGATGCCGCGCCGAGCCCCGATGCGCGCGCCGCCTATCGCATCCTGACAAGCCAGCTGGATGCGACGCTCGCCGAGTGGCAGCACCTGCAGCAGGTGGACCTGCCGAAGCTCGATGCGCAGCTGAAGGCGGCGGGCGAGGCGCCGCTGGCGGACTGACCGGTGCGCCAGGGCGCGGCGGGTTCGCCGCCGTGCCTTGGCGCGCACGGCGCGCGAGGCGATGAGGCCTACAGCGTCAGCTCCCAGGTCTGGCCGACCAGGTCGCGGCCGAAGGAATGGTGCGATTCCTCGCGGACGAGACGGAAACCGGCGGCCTCGTAGATGCGCCGCGCCGAGACCAGCACATCGTTCGTCCACAGCGTCAGCGCCCGGTACTTCTTCTCGCGCGCGCCGCGGATGCATTCCTGCACGAGATGGGTGCCGATGCCGAGGCCGCGCGCGCTCGGCTCGACGTACAGCAGCCGCAACTTCGCGACCTCAGTGGACGCCTTGACGAGAAAGACCGAGCCGACGATTGCCCCCTGGCGCTCTGCGACCCAGGCGCCTTCCGCGGCCGGATCGAAGCCCTTGACGAATGCGGCGAGAATTTCGGCGACCAGCGCCTCGTAAGTGGTGTCCCAGCCGTACTCCTCGGCGTACAGCACGCCCTGGCGATGGATGATCCAGCCGATATCGCCGCTGCACAGCGGCCGCAGGCGGTAGGCGCTCGGCGCGCTCTCGCGCTGCAGCAGCCGGCGTATGGTGGCCATGGCCGCGAGCAGCTCGCCGCGCTGTGCCGCGGAGAGATCCCGGATCATGGCGCCGACCGCATCGCTCGAAGCCTGATTGAGCCGGGCGAACACGCGTCGGCCCTCGTTGGTCAAGCGCAAAGGCCGCTGCCGGCCATCGTGCTCGGCCTGGTCGCGCTTGAGGTGTCTCTGGCGCTCGAGCTTCTTCAACAGCCGGCTGAGATACCCCGGGTCGAGCGACAGGCCGCCCGCGATTTGCGTGGCGGTTGGAATCTGGCTCGTGCGCCGCGCCAGCTCGTAGAGCACGCGGACTTCGGTCAGGCTGTAGGGGCTGTCGAGGAATCGCCGGTTCAGCAGTCCGACCTGATGCGTGTAGAAGCGGTTGAAATCACGGATCGCGTCGATCGCCTCTTCGGTGCCGGGACGGACCGCTGCGGAGGGGTGCGGCATCTCACTCGCCATGCGCCGAGCGTCCGCCATATACTTGACTCAGTCAAGTACTTGATGCGCGCGTCGGTGCCGCATTCTGGGCGCGAGCCTCGTCCGCTCAGCTCCACAGCGCCCGCTGTGCCGGCGAGCTCTCGGGCAGCGCACCCTCGAGATCGAGCAGCGCCCGCTTGATCGGCAGGCCGCCGCCGAAGCCGGTGAGCGTGCCGTTCGCCCCGATCACGCGATGACACGGCACGACGATGGGCAGGGGATTGGCGCCGTTGGCCAGTCCGACCGCCCGTGAGGCACGCGGATTGCCCACGCGGCGCGCCAGCTCGCCGTAGCTGATCGTCTCCCCGTATGGGATGCTGCGCAGCGCCTGCCAGACCTGGCGCTGGAACTCCGTGCCGGCGGGCGAGAGCGGCAGATCGAAGCGGGTTCGTCGTCCGGCGAAGTACGCATTCAGCTGTGCGACCGCATTCGCGAACGGGCGTGCCGTGGCGATCCACTGCGGCCGCGGCCGCAGCGGCCGCGGACCCGACTGGAAATGAATCCGGGTCAGACGCTCCCCGTCCCCGGCGAGCAGCACGGTGCCGATGGGTGTATCGATCTCGTGCCAGTACCGTGTTTCGTCCACGTGTGTCATAACGCCTCCCGCTGCCTCATGGGCCTGCTTGATTCCGCCGCGCTCATCGCGCCGCCGCCTCGCTGGCCGCGCACCACAGGTGCACCGTCGCGTAGCCGCGCCAGGGCCGCCACGACTCAGCCCGCTCACGCAGCTCCCGAGCCGTCAGCGGGCGTTCGGCGCCGCCCGCCATGCGCCGCAGAACGAGGTCGCCGTCGGGCAGCGCGTCCGGTTCGCCTAGCGCGCGCAGCGCGATGTACTGCGCTGTCCAGGCACCGAAACCCGTCAGTTCCGTCAATTGCCGGGCGAGCGTCTCGGCGCCCGCATCGAACTCGACCTGGCCGGCGATGACCGCCCGCGCGAGCGTCCGCAGCGCTTTGGTGCGGGCGCCGGTGATGCCGAGTCCCTCCAGGTCACCCTCGGCGAGCGCGTGCGGCGTCGGGAACAGTCGGGTCAGATTCTCCGCGCCCGTGCTCACGGGCTCCCCCAGCCGCTGCGCCAGCCGGGCCGCGAGCGTGCGTGCCGCGGGCACGCTGACCTGTTGGCCCAACACCGCGCGGACTGCGCACTCGAATGGATCCCACGCCCCGGGGATGCGCAGTCCCGGCCGGCGGCGCACCAGCGCGCGCAGCTGCCGGTCGGCGCCGAGGTCGCGCTCGATCTGCCCGGGGTCCGCGCCGAGATCGAACACGCGCCGGGCGGCGCCGGCGATCTGAAAGAGGGTGGCGGCGGGCGCGCCGCGCACCTGCAACTCGAGCGCATCGCGCCCGGGAACGGGCCGCACGCGAATGAGCGCGTGCCCGTCGCCGGCGCGGATCACCCGCGAATAGCCGCTCTCCTCGAGCGCCTCGATCCCCGGGATGGCGCGCAGCCGAAGAAATGCGCTCAGATGCGGCCAGTCGTACGGCGGGCGATACGCGAGCGTCAGGGTGACTTCACCCGCCGAGGCGGCCGGTGGGTCATGCGGGCGTTGCTGGCGCAGCTGCCGGGGCGCACGGCCGTACGCTTTGCGCAGCGCATCGTTGAAGCGGCGCAGGCTGCCGTAGCCGGCGGCGAGCGCGATCTCGGTCATGGGCAGGTCGCTGCCGTCGATCAGGTGTTTGGCGAAATGCAGCCGGCGCGTCTGCGCGAGCGCAAGGGGCGATGCGCCCAAGTGCACGGCGAATAGCCGGTCGAGCTGACGCGCGCCGAGCCCAAGACGGGCCGAGAACTGCGGCACGCTCGACTCGTCGAGCGCGCCATCCTGAATCAGCCGCAGCGCCCGCCGTACCACCGCCGAGGTGCCGAGCCATGCCGGCGTGCCGGGCGCGGTCTCCGGCCGGCAGCGCAGGCACGGTCTGAATCCAGCCTCGTGCGCGCCCGCGGCGGTCGCGAAATAACGGACGTGGCGGCTGCTCGCCGCGGGCGCGGCGGGGCAGATGGGCCGGCAGTAGATCCCAGTGGACACCACGCCGAGATAAAACCGCCCGTCGAAGCGCGGATCGCGGCTGCGGCGCGCCCGCTCGAGCACCCGCAGTTCGAAGGGCAGTCCCGATTGCATGGGCGCGACAATACGCCGCGCCGCGGCGAGTGACTCGCCATTTTCGGACATGGCCCCCGCGGGGCGGCGAGGCGGTCGGGTCAGCCGACGCGCGCGGCGTTGTAGCCTTCCATCAGCAGCCCGGTGCCGCCGCGCGAGACGTGCGCGACCACCGCCGTGCGCCGGTGCAGCTTGGTGACGGCGCCGAGATTGATGGCGAACGACAGCACGACCTGCTGCCCCTTGCGCAGGCCGAGATCAGTGGTTTCGATGAACACGCCGGTGGCGCTGAGGTTGATCGCTTTGCACAGCTTGCGGCAGCCGCCGGGGACACTCACGAACACGATAGTGCGGGCGCGATGCCGGGTATGCAGCCGACGTTCCACGTTGTGCCTCGCGCGGTGCTCGCCAATTCGTCAATGAACGCGCTCATTATGCCTCCGTTCGGGGGGCGCGGCGCGGCGATTGAACTTAGTCTGTGCCTGCACCTCGGCCGCTGCATGATCAGCCGGAGAGAAACGCCCCGATGACGCGGCCAAAGCGCTCGGTGTCGACGAGAAACGCGTCGTGACCTTCAATGCATGGCAGCGGCGCGAACCGCGTCGCCGTGCCGCTCGCCTCGAACGTGCTCGCGAGCGCCTGCTGCTCGCCGATCGGAAACAGCAGATCCGACTCGACGCCGACCACGAGCGCCTGAGCCAGGTCCGCCCGGCGCAGCACCGCCTGCGGGTCGCCGTGCGCGGCGAGCTCGAAACGGTCCATGGCCTGCGACAAATACAGATAGCAGTTCGCGTCGAACGTGCTGATCCAGCGGCCGGCCTGCGCCTCGAGGTAGCCCTGCACGGCGAACTCCGAGCCGAACGGCGTGCGGCCGCGCAGGTCGGCGCGAATGGGCTGGCGGTCAAAGCGCTGCGTCCACTCGGCGGCCGAGCGGTACGTGACGGTGCCCAGCTTGCGGGCCAGACGCATGCCGGCGGCCGGCGGCTGCTCGGGGGTGTACTCGCCGTTGCGCCAAGCCGGATCCGAGGTGATCGCCTCGCGCTGGATTGAGCGCAGTGCGATCGCAAACGGTGAGGCGGCCGCGGTGCCGGAGATGCTGGCGAGTCGGCGCGCGCCGCCGGGGAACAGGGCCGTGTAGGCCAGCACGACCATGCCGCCGAGCGAGGGGCCCATCACGGTATCGAGCCGCAGGATGCCCAGGGCACGCACGAGCTCGTGCCCGGCGCGCGCGATGTCCTCGATCGACAGGTCGGGGAAGGCGAGGCGATAGGGTCGAGCGCTGTCCGGGTCGATCGAGGCGGGGCCCGTCGAGCCGAAGCAGCTGCCCAGGGAGTTGACGCACACGACGAAGTGCCGATCCGTATCGAGCGCGAGGCCCGGACCGATCATGCGCTGCCACCAGCCGTCGCGCGGATCGTCCGCGGAAGCGGCCGCATGGGCCGATGGTGATAATCCGGTGAACAACAGCACGGCATTGTCGCGGGCGCGGTTCAGTCGGCCCCAGGTCTCATAGGCCAGCTGCGCGCCGCGCAGCGTGCCGCCGCGCCGCATCGGGAAGGGCTCGGGCAGGCGCAGATAGCGGCGCGCGTCGGGCTCGGGCAGGTCGGTTCGTGGGGCGGACATGGAGGGCGTCACGGCCGATCTCACAGGTCGGTCTCGCCGCCTTCGGGAATGCCCTCGAACAGCGGCGTCGACAGGTAGCAGCCCACCGCATCCGGA
>JAKCEJ010000083.1 GCA_021838065.1 Pseudomonadota bacterium | reverse complement strand
GGCGGCCGCGCGCATTCCCGCGGAGACCGTCATGAGCGAACAGCTCACTCTCGTCGACGCCCACATGCACCTGTGGGACCTCAAGCGCATCCGTTACCCCTGGCTCACCCCGCCGCTGCCCGTGGGAATCACCGGCGACGTTACGGCCATCGCGCACGATTACCTGCTCGATGACTATCTGCGCGACGCCGCGGACGGCGGCGTGCATGCCGTCAAGATCGTCCACATCGAGGCGGGCGCCAACCCTGCGGATGCCCTCGCCGAGACGCGCTGGCTGCAGCACATCGCAGACGCGCGCGGCTTTCCGCAGGCCATCGTCGCCCACGCCGAGCTCGAGAAACCCGACGCGGTCGCCTTGCTCAAACAGCACACCGCGCATCGCAACGTGCGCGGCATCCGCCAGATCCTCAACTGGCACCCCGATCCGGCCAAGACCTACACCCCGCGCAACCTGCTCGAAGACGACGCCTGGCGCGCCGGCTTCGCGCAGCTCGCGCGCCAAGGCCTCTCATTCGACCTGCAGATCTACCCGGCGCAGATGCCGGCCGCAGCCCGCCTCGCTGCGCGTCATCCCAACACGCCCCTGATACTCAACCATACCGGCATGCCGCTCGACAAGGACGCGGAGGGACTCGCGCTCTGGCGCAGCGGCATGCGGCTGCTCGCGGCGCAGCCGAACGTAGCGGCGAAGATCTCCGGCCTCGCGATGCTCGACTGGCACTGGAGCGGGGAGTCGCTGCGCCCGTTCGTGCTCGAGACGCTCGAGATATTCGGCGCGGCGCGCACCATGCTCGCCAGCAACTTCCCCGTCGACCGGCTGTTCGGCACGTTCAGGCGGTACTTCGAAGTCTACGGGCAGATTCTCGGCGGCGCGAGCGCCGCCGAGCGCGCCGACCTCTTCGCCGGCACGGCTGAGCGCATCTACCGGATCTGACCTGCCATGACGCTGATCTGCGCCTCCCGATCTCCACACGTTCCAACTGGCGGACCGGTATGACACCCAATCCCCTGCTCGGCGTCGTCTTCCACTGGATCGGCGGGCTCGCCTCGGCGAGCTTCTATGTGCCGTACCGCGCCGTGCGCGGCTGGTCATGGGAGGTGTTCTGGCTGGTCGGCGGGGTGTTCAGCTGGATCATCGCGCCGTGGCTGTTCGCCGGCGTGCAGACCCACCATCTGCTCGCCGTGCTGGCGGCGACGCCGCCGCGGACGCTGGCGCTGTGTTACTTCTTCGGCGTGCTGTGGGGTTTCGGTGGCCTCACTTTCGGCCTGACCATGCGCTACCTCGGGATCTCCCTCGGCACTGCAGTCGCCCTGGGACTCACCGCCGCCTTCGGCACGCTGATTCCGCCGCTGGTGAGCGGCCAGCTGTTCGGCAGCCTCATCCACGGAACCGGCGGGCGGATCGTGTTGCTCGGCGTGGCGTTGGCGCTGGCCGGTATCGCCATCGTCGGCAGGGCCGGCCACGACAAGGAGCACGAGCAGGCGCAACGTCATCTCACCGAGCAGGACCGCGCCCTGCCGCGCGAGACCGACTTCCGCAAGGGCATCGCGGTGGCGATCTTCTCAGGCATCATGAGCAGCTGCTTCGCCTACGGGCTCGATGCCGGCGGCCCGATCCAGCATCTGACGCTGGCGCAGGGCACAGGCACGCTCTGGCAGGGACTGCCCGTGCTGGTGGTGGTGCTGCTCGGCGGATTCACCACCAACGCCATCTGGTGCCTGTATCTGATCGTGCGCAATGCCAGCGGAAGGGACTTCAAGGCGGGCATCGACGCCGACGGCGCGAAGGTCTCCTTGCCGCGCAACTACCTGCTGTGCGCCCTCGGCGGCACGGCCTGGTACCTGCAGTTCTTCTTCTACACCATGGGGGAAAGCCAGATGGGCCGATACGCCTTCTCCAGCTGGACGCTGCACATGTCCAGCATCATCATCTTTGCGACCCTGTGGGGACTGGCGCTCCGGGAGTGGAAGGGCGCGAGCGCGCGCAGCTTCCTCATCATGACCGCGGGTCTCGCGACCCTCGTCGGCGCGACGGTCGTGATCGGTCTCGGCAACTACCTCGTGGTGCGCGGATGAGCGCCGGGCGCTCGGGCCGCAAAGTCGTGCGGGCCGCCGCAGTGCTCGCGGTGTTCATCGGCGCGCCGGCGGCGTGGGCCGCTGGGCACTGGACTGAAGCCTGGTATTCCCCGCCGTTTCCGACAACTGCGGTGTGGGGCTGCAATCAGGTGCGCACCTTCACGCATCAGTCGGTGCGCCAGGTGGTGCAGCTTGAGGCCGGCGGCAACCGCGTGCGCGTGCGCCTGACCAACGAGCTCGGGCTCTCACCGGTGCGATTCGGTGAAGTCACCGTCGCCGTGTCATCGCCGAACGGCGTGCTGCAGGGCGCCGTTCACGTACTCACCTTCGGCGGCAGGCGCGGTGGCGTCATTCCCATCGGCAAGGCGTGGGTGAGCGATCCGGTCGCCCTGAAGGTTCACCGCTTCGAGAATCTCGCGATCTCCGTGTACTACCCCACCGGCGCCGCGCCGGCAGGCCATCTGAAGCACCTGTGGGTGTCGCCGCCGGGCAATCACGTGACCGAGGCGCTCTGGCCGCAGGGCGCCCGTCCCCAGGCGCCGGAGCTCGCCAGCGGCGTCGAGGTGTCCACCGTCCATCCGCATCCCGTGCTGGTCGCGTTCGGCGATTCCATCACCGAGGGCTTCTGCTCCACTCCCGGGACGCACCGCGACTATCCGGAGCAACTCGCCCGTCTGCTCGCGGCGCATGCCGCGGACCGGCGCTGGGTGGTGATCAACTCCGGCATCAGCGGCAATCGGCTGCTGCACGACGGCGCCGGGCCGAAGGCGCTGGCGCGATTCGGGCGCGACGCGCTCGACATCGCCGGCGTGCGTGCCATCGTGCTGCTCGAGGGCATCAATGACATCGGGTGGGCCTACGACCCGCGCGGCGACACCGGTCCGCTGCCGGCCTCGGCCATCATCGGCGCCTACCGCGATCTGATCCGGCGCGCGCACGCGCACGGCATCAAGATCTTTCTCGGCACGCTTACACCTTACCTCGGGGCCACGTACGAGCATCCCGAGGGCGAGAAGCTCCGTGAGCAGGTCAATGCCTGGATCCGCAAGGGCCGCGGCTTCGACGGCGTCATCCATTTCGACGGCGCGCTGCGCGATCCGCGCCATCCGCACCGCTACATCGGCGCGGATCAGTGCGGCGACGATCTGCACCCGAACGACGCCGGGTATCACCTCATGGCCGAGGCCGCGTACCAGGAATTGTTTGCGCCCGGCCGGCCGCTCTCGCGCGCCGCAGCCGCCGGCCCGCGCGGCTGAGGCGCCCGGGCATGGCCAGGATCAGTCGCCGCCGCGCGCTGCTCGGCACGGGTCTGCTCGCGGCCGCACCGGCGCTGCTGCGGCCCTCGGCCGCGCGCGGTGCCGAAGGAGATGCCGCGGCCCCGCTTGCCGAGTTGGTTCGGGTGATGCGCCTGCGCGCGGAGCGCAGCGAGCAGCCGCTCGGCCTGGAGGCCGAGCAGCCGCGCCTGTCCTGGGCGCTCGCGAGCCGTGCGCGCGGTGTGATGCAAAGCGCCTATCGCATCACGGCCGCTTCGACCCGCGAACGACTCGAAGCGGGCGGGGCCGACCTCTGGGACAGCGGTGTTGTGCGCTCGGACCGCTGTTTCGACGTGCCCTACGAGGGCACGACGCTCCATTCTGCGCAGCGTGTGTGGTGGCGGGTGCAGGTGTGGGACGGCGACGACCGTCCATCGGCTCCCAGCGAGCCCGCCTGGTTCGAGATGGGCCTGCTGCAGCCCTCCGACTGGCAGGCCGAATGGCTGGACATCGAGGACCCGCACGAGCGCGCCGACCGCGCGGTCGGCATTCACTGGATCTGGAGCGGCGCGCCGCCGCTCGCGCCTGAACCGCAGCAGTTCCGCCATCGGTTCACCCTGCCCGGGAGCGTGCGTCAGGCGCAGCTATGGTTGTCCGCCAAGGACGACCTGCTCGGAGTGTGGATCGACGGCCAGCCGGTCTCGCTGCCCGCCGAGCGGCCCTGGGGGTCGATGCAGCGCATCGTGCTGCCGGTGACCCCCGGCGCGCACGTGATTGCGGTGAGCGGCCGCGCCGATCCGGGCACCTTCATGCCAGGCACGGGCGGAGCGCTCGCCGCGATGGTGAAAGTGTGGCACCGCGATGGAACGATCGGCCGTTTCCCGAGCGGACCGGATTGGCGAGCCTCGCGCACGGCACCGGCCGGCTGGACCGAGCCAGGCTTCGACGACAGCGACTGGCCACGCGCGCGCCCCGCCGCCACCGCCCCCCAGTGCGATCCGCGTCCGCCGCGCATGGCGATGTTCGCGCGCCGCGAATTCGACGTCGTCAAGCCACTGGCGCGCGCCAGACTCTACGCGACGGCTCTCGGTGCCTATGAGCTGTACCTCAACGGCGGGCGGCTGGGTACGGCCCGGTTGTCGCCGGAAATCACCGTGGCCAACGACCATGTGTTATATCAATGCTACGACGCCACCGACCAGGTGCATCCCGGCCGCAACACGCTCGGCGCGTTGATCGGCGACGGGTGGTATGCTTCCGCATTCAGTTGGACGAACGAGCGTTACTCCCTCGCCGGCAGTCCGCGTCGATTTCTCGCGCAACTGGTGCTCGAGTACACCGACGGCAGCCGTGACGTCGTTGTCACGGACTCGAGCTGGCGTTTGGGCGACTCGATGATTCTCTCGTCGGAAATCTACAACGGCGAGGATTACGACGCGCGGCTGGAGCGCCCCGGCTGGAGTCAGCCGGATTACGACGCCTCCGCCTGGCAAACCGCCGAGATCGGCGCACGGCCGCACGAGCGGCTCGTGGCGCAGATCGACCCACCGATCCGCGCCCTGATGACACTGTCGGTGCGCGCGATCACGCAGCCGCGGCCGGGCGTCTACGTCTGCGACTTCGGGCAGAACTTCGCCGGCTGGTGCCGGCTGCACGTCACGGGACCGGCGGGCGCGAGGGTGCGCCTGCGGCACGCGGAGATCCTCTACGCGGACGGTACCATCAACACATCGAACCTGCGTGCGGCGCGGGCCACGGACCACTACACGCTGCGCGGCGATCCGCGTGGCGAGACCTACGAGCCGCATTTCACCTACCACGGCTTCCGTTACGTGGAGATCACCGGCTATCCCGGCGTGCCCACCCGCGAGTGCCTCGAAGGCGTGGTGGCGCACACCGATGCCGCCGAGAGCGGCGCGCTCGAGCTCGAGCAGCCGATCGCGCAGCAGATCTGGCATAACGCTCTCTGGAGCCAGCGCTCTAACTTCTTCGGCGTGCCGACCGACTGTCCGCAGCGTGACGAGCGCATGGGCTGGATGGGCGATATCCAGGTGTTCCTGGACGCCGCCGCGTTCAACATGGACGTCGACGCGTTCATCCGCCGCTTCATGGGCGAGGTGCGCGCCGGTCAAACGCCCGATGGTGCTTTTCCCATCGTCACGCCCCAGCCGCGCTCTTTCCCCGAGCTGGTGACCGCCGGGTGGAGCGATGCGGGCGTGATCCTGCCCTGGACGCTGTATCGGCGCTACGGCGACACCGCCGTGATCGAAGAGAACTGGATCCACATGCAACGCTGGGTCGACTACGTGGCCGCGGCCAATCCGGATTTCATCTGGCGGCAGCGTCGCGGCATCGATCTCGGCGACTGGCTGTCGGTCGTCTCCACCAACGCTGATGTCGCGCCGAATCCCGCCGAGGCAACGACGCCGAAGACGCTCGTCGCGACGGCCTATTGGGCCCGCTGCGCGGCCTTGATGGCCGAGATGGCCGCGGCCATCGGTCACGCCGACGAGGCGCAGCGCTACGCGCGCATGCGCCGGCGCATCGAACAGGCATTCGTACGTGAATTCCTCCGCGCAGACGGTACCGTCGGCAACGGCAGCCAGACCAGCTACGCGCTCTCGCTGCGCTTCGGGCTGGTCCCGGCGGCGCTGCGCAGGCGCGCCGGGGCGCGGCTGGCCGCGAATGTCGAGGCCCGGGGCAACCTGCTGTCCACGGGTTTTCTCGGCACCCCCTGTCTGCTCGATGCGCTCGCCGACACCGGCCAGCAGCGCCTCGCGATCACGCTGCTGCTGCAGACGAAATACCCGTCCTGGGGCTACATGATCGATCACGGCGCGACCACGATGTGGGAGCGCTGGAACGGCAACGCCGTCGATCAGTCCATGAACTCCTTCAATCACTACGCGCTCGGCGCGGTGGTCGGGTTCATGTACCGGCGCGTCGGCGGCATCAACGAGGCCGCGCCCGGCTTCCGGCGCATCAAGGTCGATCCGGTCTTCGATGCGCGCATTCCGCGTGTGCGCGCCCACTACGCCTCGTGCCTCGGGCCGATCTCGACGGAGCTCGAGGGAGATGCACGCGGCCTCGCGCGGCTGCAGGTGCGGGTACCGGCGAACAGCCGCGCCGAGGTGCATCTGCCGGGCCTACCGGCCGAGTGGCGCGCCGACGGCGGGCCGTTGAGAACGGCCGCGCTCGGTCCCGTGACGCCTGGGTCCGCTGCTTTCACCGCCGAGTTGGGCTCGGGAACCTATGACTTGACGAGGGACTGACATGCCGCACCGCAAGCTCGCCCTGTTGCACACCTCGCCGGTCCTGACGCCTCTGTTCGCATCCCTGTGCGCGCAATGGCTGCCGGAAGTTCAGATCTTCCACACCGTCGATGAGAGCCTGATCAAGAACACGATACAGGCCGGGCGGCTGGAGAAGACCACCGTGCGTCGGCTCGCCACGCTGGTCGGATCCGCGCTCGAGGCCGGCGCGGACGGCGTGCTGGTGACCTGCTCGTCCATTGGCCCGGCCGTGGACATTGCCCGGCAGTTGTACGATCCGCCCGTGCTGCGGGTCGATGCGCCCATGGCGCGCGCCGCCGTGCGGCAGGGTCGCCGGATCGGCGTTCTCGCTACGCTTCGCACGACGCTCGAGCCCACGTCGGCGCTGGTACGGACCGCTGCGCTTGAAGCAGGACGCACGATCGATGTAGTCGAGTGTCTGTGCGAGGGCGCATTCGAGGCGGTGCTCGCGGGCGATACCGCCACGCACGACCGCCTCGTGAGCGCGGCGCTGACCGAAAGGATGCGCGACGTCGACGTCATCGTGTTGGCGCAGGCGTCCATGGCCCGCGTGGTGGCGGCCCTGCCGCCGGGCGCCGTCAAGGCGCCCGTGCTGTCGAGTCCCGAGTCTGGTGTGCGTCAGGTGCGCGAGGTGTTCGGCCTCGGGGCCGGCTGAATGCTCAAGAAACGTTATGCCGTCGTCGGGCTGCTGAGCGTCGTCTCGGTCATCACCTTCCTCGACCGGATGGCCATCTCAGTGCTGGGACCCAGCATTCAGCACGACCTCGGGCTCACCCCGGAGCAGTGGGGCTGGGTGCTCAGCGCCTACGTGATCGCCTACGGTTTGTTCGAGATCCCCTCCGGTGCTCTCGGCGATCGTCACGGTCAGCGGCGCGAGCTCTCGCGCATCGCCGCCTGGTGGTCAGGCTTCACCGCGCTCACTGGCGCGTGCACGCGCTTCATACCGCTCGCCATCGTGCGCTTCTGCTTCGGCATCGGCTCGGCGGGGGCGTATCCAAACGCCTCCGGCGTGCTGTGGCGCTGGCTGCCGGCACGCGAGCGGGCGCGCGGGCAGGGCGCGGTGTGGGCCGCGAGCCGTCTCGGCGGGGCGCTCGCACCGCTGCTGCTGGTGCCGCTCGCGATCCACTTCGGCTGGCGAGCGGTGTTCTGGGTGTTGGCCGTCATCGGCGCGGCATGGGCGCTCGCCTGGTGGCTGTGGTATCACGACCGTCCGGCCGAGCAGCCGGGCATTCGCCCGGAGGAACTCGCAGAAATCGGCGAGCGCCGCGGCGATGCGCACGGCGGCAGGGGCGTGCTCGGCCGCCTGCTGAAGCTGCCCCAGCTGTGGCTTATCGTGCTCGCATACGGCTGCTACGGCGCCGGCAGCTGGTTCTACTTCAACTGGTTTCCGACCTGGATGGTGCATGCCGGGCACTTCACGCTGCGGCAGATGGGCGTGTATGCGGCCTTTCCGTTTCTGCTCGGAATCGGCAGCAACCTCATCGGCGGGGCGGTGTGCGACCGGTTGGGAATGAGGATCGGCCTGCGCAGCGCCACGCGCCTGATGACCGCCGGCTGCCTGATCGCGGGCGCGGGGCTGCTGCTCGCCATGAGCCTCGTCACCGACCGCATCGCGATCGTGGTCCTGGCCACCGCCGGCTTCGCCACCATGGACCTGATGCTGCCGGCAGCCTGGGCCATGTGCATGAGCATCGGCGGCAATCACGGCGGGGCGGCTACCGGAGTGATGAACACGGCGGGCCAGGCTGGCGGGGTGCTGTGCACCCTTGCATTTGGTTATATCGTCGGCGCCACGGGCAACTATGAATTGCCCGTGCAGGCGGTGGCGCTGATGGTGCTGGTCGCGGCGATCGTCTTCTCGCGGGTCGATTGCACGGCAGGGCTAGCCGCCGAGCCTGACGCGCTCGAAGAATCCATCGCTCCCGACCTGGCCGCCCTTGAGGACAAGCTCTAAGCCGTTGAGGCCGGACTGCGTGTCGGCGTGGGCCCGGCACAGCGGCGCGCCCGGCTCGAGACTCGCGACCCACGTGAGGGCGTACAGAGCCAGCCGGGACACGGCGTGGCTCGAGGTGTCGCCGCCGGCAAGCAACACGCGCGGTACGGGCGCCTCGGCGAGGATGCGCGAGAGCAGATCGCCCATGCATCTTCCGAGCGCCTCGCCCGAGGCTGACGCGCCCGCGCCCAGAGGCCCAAGAGCGCTGTAGACGATGGTGCTGCGGCCCTCGCGCAGATTGGAAACCGCCTGCCGTACCAATCGCTCACCTGCCTCAAGACCGTGCGCTTCGCTGAGGAGCACCTTCGGATCGAGCGCAATGCCGTGATAGCCGGCGTGCAGCGCCGAGTGAATCTGCCGCTCGGTCACCGGTGAGCAGCTGCCGCTCATGACCAGCAGCGTGTCCACGGGCCGGGCGCGCGGCGGCGGATCGAGGCGCGCCGGTATCAGCCCGGCCTCACGCCACGGCGTGAGCAGCGCGTACGGCAGACCGGAGCTGCCGGCACAAAACAACGCGTGGCGCTCGGCGGTGCGCCACAGCACCCGGCCGGTCTGCGCGAGGTCCGCCTCGCTGACCCCATCGAACAGCACGGCCTCCTCCCCCGCGGCCATGCAGCCGGCCAGCGCCTCGGCGGCCGCGTTCCGCGCCAGCGACGGCAGCTCGATCAATCCGATGCGCATGGAGGTCTGCGCGGCCAGGTGGCGGCGCAGATCCGCCTCGTGCATGGGCGTTACCGGGTGTGCGCGCATGCTCGGATGGCGGTCGATGCGGTACACGACGCCGGCGGCGGTCGCGAACAGATTGCCGAAGGTCACGTAGCGTCCGAGGTGCGGCGCGGCGACCACGATCGGAATGACAGGCCCGGCCAGCGTGTCGCGGCCGATCTCGAGCGCGCGGCCGATCGAGCCGATCCGTGGCGAACTGTCGAAAGTGGAGCAGGTCTTGTAGTGGGTGATCGGCGCGCCGAATTCGCCCAGCCGCGCAAACAGCGCCGGCAGATGCTCGCCCATCCACTGCGGGGTGCGGCTGCGGCTGTCGCCCGCGATACCGAAGGCCTGACAGTCCGAAAAACCCCGCTCGCGCGTCCCGCTCGGCGGGCCGATGAACAGCACGCTGCGCACGCCGGCCGACGCCAACACCTCGAGCACATCGGTCGAGCCGGTGAAGTCGTCGCCGTAATACGCATACAGAGGACAGGACATGATGCCCTTTCAGCGGCCGAAGGTCGCGATTGCCTCGGCGAGCTCCCGGTGCTCACGCGCATATTCGCCGAGCGGGATGCCCGCGACGGCCGCCTCCCACGCCTGGCGCAGGCTGCGCACGCCGGCGGCCGCGCCGCCGGGATGGCCGATGATCCCGCCGCCGCAGGCGTGAATGAGATCCGCTGTGCCGAGC
>JAKCEJ010000082.1 GCA_021838065.1 Pseudomonadota bacterium | reverse complement strand
CCGGACCTTCATCAAGGGGCTGCTCGACCTGACCGACAACATCGTGGCGGGAAAGATCGAGCCGCCGCCGCAGGTCGTGCGCCGCGACGGCGACGATCCGTATCTGGTGGTCGCCGCCGACAAGGGCACCGCGACCTTCTCCGACACGGCCAATGCCATCGCCGCGGAGTACGGATTCTGGCTCGGCGATGCGTTCGCCTCCGGCGGCTCGGCCGGCTACGACCACAAGGGCCTCGGCATCACCGCGCGCGGCGGCTGGGAGTGCGTCAAGCGCCATTTCCGCGAGCTCGGCGTCGACATTCAGAAGGAGAATTTCACGGTCGTCGGCATCGGCGACATGTCGGGGGATGTCTTCGGCAACGGCATGCTGCTGTCGCGGCACATTCTGCTGCAGGCGGCGTTCGACCACCGGCACATCTTCCTCGACCCCAAGCCCGACGCCGCGGCGAGCTTCGCCGAGCGGCAGCGCCTGTTCGCCCTGCCGCGCTCGAGCTGGGACGATTTCGACCGCAAGTGCATCTCCGCCGGCGGCGGGGTCTTTGCGCGCACCGCGAAGTCGATCGCACTCTCGCCCCAGGCGCGGACCATGCTCGGCCTGGAAAGCGCGAGCGCCACACCGTTCGAAGTCATTCGCGCGATCCTCGCGCTGCCGGTCGATCTGCTCTGGAACGGCGGCATCGGCACCTACATCAAGTCCAGCCGGGAGACGAACGCCGAGGTCGGCGACCGGACCAACGATGCGCTGCGCCTCAACGGCAACGAGGTGCGCGCCAAGGTGGTCGGCGAAGGCGGCAATCTCGGCTTTACCCAGCGCGGGCGCATCGAGTACGCGCGCGGCGGCGGGCGGCTCAACACCGACTTCATTGACAACTCCGCGGGGGTCAACACCTCGGACGTGGAGGTCAACCTGAAGATCCTGCTCAATCCCCTGGTGCACTCCGGCAAGCTCACCCTCGCCGAGCGCAACCGCTTGCTCGCGCGCATGTCCGAGGAGGTCTGCACCCTGGTGCTGCGCAACAATTATCTGCAGAGCGAGGCCATCAGCACGCTCGAGCAGCAGGCCAAAGCGCGCCTCAGCGAGTACCAGCATCTGATCCGCCTGCTCGAGCGCTCCGGCGGCCTCAACCGCGCGCTCGAGTTCCTGCCAAGCGATGAGGAGATCGGCGAGCGGCGCAAGAGCGGTGCGGGGCTCACGCGGCCGGAGCTGTCGATCCTGCTCTCCTACAGCAAGATCTGGCTCAACAATCACCTGCTCGATTCGGACGTGCCGGAGGATCCGTACCTGTCCAACGAGCTCGAGCGCTACTTTCCCGCTCCGGTCCGCACGCGCTTCGCACGCGCCATTGAGCGGCACCGGCTGCGACGGGAAATCATCGCCACCGCCACGACGAACAGCCTGATCAACCGCATGGGCCCGACGTTCGTGCTGCGCACGCAGGAGGACACCGGCGCCGAGCCGGCGCAGATTGCCCGCGCGTTCACGGCGGCGCGCGAGATTTTCCAGGTGCGCGATCTGTGGGAGGACATCGAGACCCTCGATAACCGCGCCCCGGCGAAGATCCAGTACGCGGCCGCATTCGAGACCAGCCGCCTGGTGCGCCATGCGACCTACTGGCTGCTCTCGCGCCGGCCGGCGCTGAAGGTCGATGCCGCGGTCATGGAGTTCCGCGCCGGCGTGCACGAGATCGGCACGAAGACCGCGCAGCTGCTGTGCGGCGCGTGGCGCGAGCATTTCGAGGCCGCGCACGACCAACTCGTCAAGGAGGGGCTGCCTAGCGCGCTGGCCGGCCGCGTGGCGAGCCTCGAGGCGCACAACGCATCGCTCGACATCATCGAAATCGCCGCCGCGCACCGCACCCCGGTGGCCGAGGCGGCGCGCGTGTACTTCGAGGTCGGCGCCCGCACGGGGCTCGACTGGCTGCGCCGGCAGATCGATCAGCTCCTGGTCGACGGTCCCTGGCAAGCCACCGCGCGCACGGGCGTGCGCGATGCGGCGATGCGCATCCACCGGGCGCTCGCCGAGCGCGTGCTCGACGGCTCGAGACGCGGCACCGCTGCCGAGCGTGTCGCCGCCTGGCAGCAGGCCGAGGGGCGCAAGCTCGCGCACTGGCAGCGCACGCTCGCGGAGATGCGCACGGCGGGCGCGGCGGATTTCGCAACGCTCACGGTGGGCGTTGAGGCGCTGCGCAAGCTGTCCGAATAGCGGCCGGCGGCTCGCCCTCGGCTATACTCGAACATCCACGCCACAGCGCACGCCGCGCGACCGCTGCAGCCGTTCTCGCCTGCGACGATCCGCGGGACGTTCGCGCACGAGAGGTACGCGCATGCCCGGAAAGCTGATTCTCGTCCGCCACGGACAGAGCCTCTGGAATCTGGAGAATCTGTTCACCGGCTGGACCGACATCGATCTGACCGAGGCGGGCCGGGAGGAGGCGCTGCAGGCCGGCCGCCAGCTCCTCGAGGAGAAGCTCATGGTGGACGTGGCGTTCACCTCGGTGCTGAAGCGGGCCATTCGCACGCTGTGGATCATGCTCGATGAAATGGACCGCATGTGGGTCCCCGTCGAGCGTTCCTGGCGGCTGAATGAGCGTCATTACGGCGCGCTCCAGGGTCTGGACAAGGCCCAGACCGTGGAGCGTCACGGCGAGGCCCAGGTCAAGATCTGGCGCCGCAGCTACGATGTGCCGCCGCCGCCGCTCGACACCGAGGATCCGCGCCACCCGCGCTTCGATGCGCGCTACGCCGGCGTGCCGGCCGCCGAGATCCCCTCGGCGGAGTCGTTGAAGGACACCCTCGGGCGCGTGCTGCCGCTGTGGAATGCACGCCTCGCTCCGGAGCTGCGCGCCGGACGCAACGTGCTGGTGGTGGCCCACGGCAACAGCCTGCGCGCCATGGTCAAAATGCTCGACGAGATGTCCGAGAGCGACATCGTCGAGCTCAACATCCCGACCGGCGTGCCGCTGCTATACGAGCTCGACCCGCAGTTAAAGCCGCTCAACAGCCGCTATCTCGGAGATCCCGAGGCGGTCGCCGCGGCGGCGGAGGCCGTCAAGCGGCAGGCGCAGAAGAAGAAATGACCCGGCGCGCGCGAGCGCGCTAAGCGGCCCAGTGATCGTAGCGGCCGTGGTACTGCGCGGCGAGCGCGCTCATGCGGCGGCTCAATGCCTGGATATCGGGCACGATCAGCTGCATCAGCTTCGAGGCGTGCAGGCTGTAGGGCAGATCGCTCTGCTCCTCGATCGGCTTGATGTCGATCGCGAAGCCCTCCGGCTCTAGCTGCGCCCGCACCGCCTCACAGGAGGCCAGGTCGGGCAGTCCGAGAAAGAAATCGATCCGGTACTCGTTGAAGGGGTGGTAGCCCTCCGAGCGCAGCCGCTTGATCATCATCTCATCCCAGCTGTCGTGGTGCGCGAGGCGCTCCTGACGGATCGCGCGGCGCACGCGCGTATAGAGCAGGAACAGGATGAGAAGCCCGCCGACGGCCAGCCCGATGATCGTCTCAAGCACAGCGCACCCCCGCGTCAGTGATCTCCATCGCCCGGCTCACTCGTCCGGCGCGATGGTGACGCGCAGTCCGTCGAGCTCGGCCGTGAACTCGATCTGGCACGACAGGCGCGAATTGTCCTGATAATGGGACAGTTCGGTCAGCAACTCACGCTCATCGGACATCGGCTCCGGCAGCCGCTCGAGCCAGTCGGGGTCGACGTACACATGGCAGGTGGCACAGGAACACATCCCGCCGCAGATGGCCGCGACGCCGTAATCGAGGTCCCGCAGCGTCTCCATGACCTTCAATCCCACGCTCCCCTCGACCTCGTGCTCCGTACCGTCGCGGTCGATCACTCGCAGCAGCGCCATTCACTACCTCTTCAGCAGATTCGTCTCGGGAGAACACCGGATGGAGTGCGATAGTGTGCCGGGTCGGCGCCGCTCGCGCCACTGCCGCGCCCGCGCTTACCCGGCCCTAGAGCGGGCCGAGGATCTTCACCACCAGGGCGGCTCGGGTGCCTGCGCCCTGGCGCCCCTCGAGGGTCGCGCGCACGGCCTCGCGGACCGCCGCGAACACCTGATCGTACTCGCCGTAGACCTGGGTGCTCAGGCTCCCCGGCAGCACCTTCAGGCCCGGGTGGGACGAGAGCCGCTCGATGAACTCATGGATCACCGGCGCAAAGTGTGCCTCGAACGGGTACAGGCTGATGTCGACTCCGATGTCCACGCCCGGCATTCTACCGATCCGCGCCCAATGGGCTAGAATGGCCGCCCTTCGGCGCAGGTCATGCGCGGAAGCGTGAGGCGACAGAGACCGCAATGAGCCGCAAGATCCAGATCCACCAGGTGGATGCCTTCACCCTTGAGCGTTTCACGGGCAATCCCGCCGGTGTGGTGCTCGATGCGGACGGGCTGACCGACGCGCAGATGCTGGCCATCGCCCGCGAGCTGAACAACGCCGATACCGCCTTCCTGTTCGCGCCCGACGGGCCGGATCATGACGTGCGCGCCCGGTTCTTCACGCCGCGCACCGAAGCCGGATTCGTCGGCCACGCCACCGTGGCGGCCCATCACGTGCTCTCCGGCCGCGCCGGAGCGCCCGCGCGGCTGAAGCAGAAGTCCAAGGCCGGAATCCTGGACATCGAGGTGCGCGGCAGCGGCCGTGAGCGGCGCATCGCGATCCGCCAGAACCCGCCCCCGCTCGGGCGCGAGATCAACGATCGCGAGCGGCTCGCGGTGCTCGATGCGCTGGCGCTCGCCACCGACGATCTGGACCCGCGCTGTCCGCTGCGCATCGCCGGCACGAGCAGCCCGCGGTTGCTCGTCGGCGTGCGCGGGTCCGGGCCCCTCAATCACCTCAAGCCCGACATGACCCGCCTCACCACGCTCTCGGCGCAGATTGGCGCGGCGGGCTATTTCGTGTTCGCATTGACACCGACGGCGGGTGATCATTTCACCGAGTCGCGCATGTTCTGCCCGGCCCTCGGCATCGGCGAGGATCCCGTCAGCGGTAACGCACACGGGCTGCTCGGCGTCTACCTCGTGCACTACGGGCTGCTGGAGCATGACCGGCGCAAGGCCGCGTTCAATGGCGTTCAGGGACGCTGGCTGCACCGTCCGGGGCGGGTGGAAATCGAGCTGGAAATGACCGGCGGAACGGTCTCGGCCGTCTGGATCATCGGCCAGGCCGTGTCGGTGTTTCAGACCGAGATGACCCTCGACTGAGCCGCACGGGGCCGGCATAGCGGGCGGCGCCGCCGGACAGCTGCAACTCGTGCGTGACGCACCGGGGCCACTCCGTGCGCCGGTGCACCACGATCACCACAGCGGCCCCCTCGGCCGAGAGGCGTTCGATCCGCGCCTGCAGATCGCCCTGGGTTGGACCGTCGACACCTGCGAACGGCTCATCCAGCAGCAGCAGCGCCGGCCGGTTGACCCAGGCGCGTGCGAACAGAACCCGCCGCAACTGTCCATAGGACAGCTCGCGCAGCGTCCGCCCGGCGAGCCTCAGTACCCCGAACTCGCGCATCGCGCGCCGCGCAGCGGCGCGATCAGCCGCGCTGGGTGCGTCGTTCAATCCAATGCTCGCGTAACGCCCTGACTGCACCACCTCGGCGACGGTCAGCTCCGGTGGATGATCCGCCTGCAGGTGCGGGGCCACCAGCGCCACGCGCCGCTGGAACGTTTCGAGCGGCACACCGGGCTCGATACCGTTGCGCTCGATCCGCCCGCCTGCCGCGACGCCGTGATCTCCATAGAGCGTGCGCAGCAGAGTGGTCTTGCCGGAACCGTTGCGGCCGTGCACTACCCAACATTCACCGGCGCGCACCGTGAGGGTCAGATTGCGCAACGCCCTGTGCTCATCCAGATGCACGTCGGCGGCGCTCAGACTGACCACGACGGTCCCTGGGGCCGGCACACGGTTGCGCGCCTGCGCCACGCGAGCCGCAGCGCGCGCACGAACGGGGCGGACAGCGCGCGCGCCTTCGACGAGCCAGCGCTCAAGCGGCGCGCGCCCGCACGGACCGCGATACACGATGCGGCCGCGATCCAATATCAGCGCGTGCGTGGCGGCGGCCGGCACGTCCTCGGCCCGGTGGACCGAGAGCACCCACGGCAGCGCCGAGCGCGACGTGCTCTGCAGCCAGCGCAGCGCGCGGGCGCGATTCAACGCATCGAGCCCGTTGAGCAGTTCATCGAGCAGCAGCAGCCGCGGCCGAGAAACCAGGGCGCGCGCGAGCAAAGCGAGGCGCCGCTCCCCGTAGGACAGTGTCAGGAACGGGCGCCTCGCGAGCGGCGTGATGCCGAGGCGGCGCAATGCCCCAGTGACACGCTTGCGCTCGGCAGCGCTCAGCGCGTGCAGCGGGATATCGCTGCGGTGCACGCCGGTCCCGACCACCGCCTCGACGGTGTGATTCCAGCCGTAGCGCGCGTACTTGTCCTGACGCTCCGGACCCAGATAGCCGATCTCCGCCGCGACACCCTGCGGCGCTCGCCACAACTCGCCCCGCCAGAGGTACTGGCGCACCCGCGGCGCCTCAGGCGTCGGCCAGACCGAGCCGGCCAGCACTTTCAGCAGTTGCGTCTTGCCGGCGCCGTTGGCGCCGGCAAGCACCCAGCGCTCGCCCGGACGGACGGTCCAGGTCACATCCTTCAGTATCGTCCGCCCGCTGCGCGCCAGGCGCATGCCGCGCAGGCGCGCCTCGATAAAGCGGGCATTGTGCGTGCTCGTCATTTGAGTTCAGTCGCTTCGGAAAGGCCATTTTTGCACACTGCGCCGGCCACGCGGGCATCGGTGCATAATGCGCGGGCGCATGCGCCCGTTCTCGTTGAAATCCGGGTCAACCCGCTGGATCGGGCCGGTGCTGCTCGCCCTGGCGCCACTGTGGGGCGTCGGTGTGCTGATGCGCGGCCTGTGGACGCCGGATGAGCCACGCGAAGCGGACATCGATTGGCGCATGGCATGGCAGCACCACTGGTTGCTGCCGAGCCTCGCCGGCAGACCATTCCTCGAAAAGCCACCGCTGTCGTATTGGGCGGCGGCGCTCGCCGTGCGCCTGTTCGGCGACAGCCCCGGGGTGCTGCGCCTGCCCAATGTCCTCTACGCGCTCATTCTCGCGCTTGCCATGGGCGCGCTCGGCTATGCGCTCGACGGCGCTGCGGCGGCAGTCGTCGCAGCCCTCGTCGCCGGCAGCGCAATCACCGCGTTCCGCGTGTCGATGTGGCTCGCGCCGGATGCGTGTCTGCTCGCCGCATGCGCCGTCGCCCTGCTCGGCGCCTACCTCGGCTACACGGCGCCGTCGGGCCGGCGAAAACTGTACGGCTACCTGCTCATGCACGCCGGCGCGGCGGCGGGTTTCATGGCCAAGAGCGCAGTCGGCTGGCTGGTGCCGGGGCTGACCCTCTTGACGCTGATCGCCTGGGAGCGCCGCTGGCACGAGCTCAAGCGCGGGGAGCTCTACGCCGGATTTCTGCTGCAGGCGCTCATCATCGGACCGTGGCTGATCGCCGTGGCGCGCACCGCTCACGGCGTGCACGCGCTGCGAGTCATGTTCTGGTACAACCTCGCCGGCCGGTTCATGAAGATTTCCGCGCCGCCGGCCTATCAGTACACCAACGCGCATCGCAACACGTTCGGCAAGTACTTCGTGCAGTTGCCCGTGTACTTGCTGCCGTGGACGGCGCTTGCGGCCGCGGCGGCGCGCCGGGCCTGGGACCGCAGCCGCCTCGCGGCGGCCCCCGCAACGCACTGGCGCTTCGCCGTGTGCGCGTCGCTGCCGTGGCTGGTGCTGCTGTCCCTGGCCGCCACGGGGCGGGATATCTACGCGGCGCCGGCGCTCCTGGGCTTCAGCCTGCTCATCGCCCTGTGGGTCGGCGACTCACAGCGGCTTGCGGCGACGCCGCGCGCGGCGCTGCGCTGGACCCGCTGGACGGTTGGTTTCCTCGCCACCGCGTTCGCGGCCGTCGTCATCGCATTGGCGGTGATCCGACGGCGCACGCCGATCGTGGCAATCTGCGATCTGGCGCTCGCCGCAGCGGTGCTCACCAGCACTGCCTTCGCGCTGCGCCGCGGCGCGCAGGCGCAACAGCGCGGGGAAATCCTGGGCAGCTTCGGGTGGACGTACGGCGCCTATGCGGCGGCCTTCTGTCTGAGCGCACTCGCGGTGTTCCCCATGATCGACCGCTGGCAGAATCTGCCCGCGCTGGCGCGGCGCATCCACGCGCAGACGCTGCACCGGCCGCTGGCGCTGCTGAATCCGGATGAGACGACCGTGGCGATGCTCGACCGCGGGCTGCTGACGCACTTCACGAGGTTGGATGTTCCCCCGCGCGCGGCGGCGCCGGCGGTGATCCGCTGGTTCGCCGCCCACGGACCGCGCGCCCGCGTGCTCGTGCTGCTGCCCGGCCATGCCGCCGGTCCCTTCACCCCGCTGCTGCGGCGCATGGGGCTGTGGCGCCGGCCGGGCGACGGCGAGGCCGGAATGCTACAAACCACGGGTGCGGCGGTCATTGCGCGCCGGTATGATCTGCCACAAGGCCGGCGCTACGCGCTGCTGGCGCCGCCGCACGGCGCGACCGGCGCTGAACGGCAACCACCACCATGAACGACCGGCCCCGGACCCGACCCCGCCTGGCCCGCGCCCCGCAGGCGCCGAGCCGCCTCGAGCCGCTGTTGGTCGCGGCCCGGCGGCGGGCTGCGCTGCGCACCGCAGTGGTCCATCCCGTCGACACCACCTCGCTCCTCGGGGCCATCGAGGCCGAGCGCACGGGCCTGATCGTCCCGGTGCTCGTCGGCCCGGAACGCCGCATCCGCGCGGCCGCGCGCGAGGCGCGCATTGATTTGGCGGGTCGCGCGATCGAAGCCACTGAGCACAGTCATGCCGCTGCCGCGCGCGCGGTGCAGATGGCGCGCCGCGGCGAGGTCGATGCGATAATGAAAGGCGCGCTGCACACCGATGAGCTGATGCGCTGCGTGGTCGACCCGGACAGCGGGCTGCGCACGGAGCGCCGCGTCAGTCATGTGTTCGCGATCGACGCCCCGCACTACCCGAGACTGCTGTTCATCACGGACGCCGCGGTCAACATCTACCCCTCGCTCGAGGACAAGCGCGACATCGTCCAGAACGCGATCGATCTGGCCCGCGCCCTCGGAGTTCGCACACCGCGGGTCGCGATTCTGTCGGCAGTCGAGCTGGTGACGCCCAAGATCAAATCCACGCTGGACGCTGCGGCGCTGTGCAAGATGGCGGACCGCGCGCAGATCACCGGCGGCATCCTCGACGGCCCGCTCGCCTTCGACAATGCCGTCTCAAGTGCGGCGGCTGCGACCAAAGCGATTACCTCGAGCGTGGCGGGACGCGCCGACATCTTCGTCGTCCCGGACCTCGAGGCCGGCAATATGCTGGCCAAGCAGCTGGAGTATCTGGCGGGCGCGCAGCTGGCCGGTATAGTGCTCGGCGCGCGGGTTCCCATCATGCTCACCAGCCGCGCCGATGGCGTCCGCAGCCGCCTCGCGTCCTGTGCGATCGCAGTGCTGTACGCGCATCGCAGGGCGAAGCCGGCGCGGCGGACCCCCATGTGACGTGGCGCGCCCGGAGGGATTCGAACCCCCGACCACCTGGTTCGAAGCCAGGTACTCTATCCAACTGAGCTACGGGCGCAGCGCGGGCGATTCTATCAGGCGCCCGGGTCCATAGCTGGCAGCACCGCATGCCTCGATCCGCCCGCCCCGGGGGGGCGGCGCGGGGCGGCCGCGGGCACTGGCCGAACCCTTGCGCGGCCCGCCAGGCGGTCCTTCGAGTCCGCCGGGAGCCTCCGCGGGCGCGGGCGAGATCGCACGCGGCTGAAGCGAACTCTGGTGGCCCCGATCAAGGTCCACCTTTAGAATGTATCCGTTCCCACCCAGAGGGTCTCTCATGAAATCACTGCTTGCCGCGGCGGCTTTCGCGTCGCTCGCCATTGCCCCGGCGTACGCGAATTGCGTTTATCCGCACGCGCCTGCGAATCTTCCGGACGGCAATGTCGCTACGCTCGCCCAGATGCTGA
>JAKCEJ010000081.1 GCA_021838065.1 Pseudomonadota bacterium | reverse complement strand
GTTCCGCAGCTGCTGGCTGCTGGCGTTGATCGCCGGCGTCGGCAACGCCTATCAGGCGTACCTGCTCGTTCCGCGCCTGCCGCACAACCCGGGCGTCTCGCTCATGCAGTATTTCACGCAGCTCGGCAGCGCCTATCGGGCGCCGAATGTGTTCCTCACCGATGTCGTGTTCTGGCTGCTGCTGCTGGTGGTGTACGGGGCGCTGATCGTGCAGCAGCTCTCACTCGTGCGGGGCCGCCCGAGCGCCTCGCTCGGCGCGGCGTTGAGCGCGAGCCTCGCCCGGTTGCTGCAGATGCTGCTCGGCGTGGTGCTGCTGGTGCTCATCGAAGGGAGCCTGGGCGGGCTGATCGTCTTCTGCTCGACGGCGCTGATCCCGCTTTACCGCAGCCCGCTCGCAGTCACCGTGATCGTCCTCGCCGTCCTCACGCTCGCGGGCGTGATGCTCTACGTATCGGTGCGGATCCAATTCTGGCTGGTGGCGCTGTTTGACACGGACTGCGGCGGTGCGGCGGCGATCGGGCGCAGCTGGCGCCTGGTCGGCGGTCACTGGTGGCGCACCACGAGCATCGGCTTCGTCGCCGGCATCGTCATCTGGATCCTCGGTCTGGCGGTGGGCGCCGTCGCGGGCGTGCTCGCCGGCTGGTTCTCGGTCAGCGGCGGCGCGCTATCACTGCTCTCGCATCTGCGCCTGATCGCGATGATCGGCGCCTTGTCCCGGGTGTTGACGATGCCGCTGCTGACTTCGGTGTGGCTCGCGATCTATCACGACCTGAAGCTGCGGCGCGAAGGCGCGGATCTCGCCGCCCGCACGGAGGCATTGGGCGGCTGATTCATGCCGGCCCGATGGACCGCGGGTCTGGCGCTTGCGGCGCTCGCGCTCGGCGCCCACGCCCGAGCGGCGCCGCGCGCAGAGATTCTCCTCGCCCATTGCGCCGCACAGTCCGCGAAATCCGCGGGCCTGTCCGCGCTGCGCACGGCATGTCCCGGGATCGGCCGGGCGCTGCAGCAGCTGCATCTGACCAAAGCGCTGCCCGCCGGCTGGCGCCGCCTCATCACGCCTGCAGACCTCAGCGGCCTCGCGAAACTGACTCAACGTTATGCCGGCGCGCCGCCGCGCTGGCTGGCGGATTCCCCGCTGCGCGACATTGCCCGCGCCCTGAGACCGCCGCGCCCACCGCCGGATGCGTGGAGCCGCTTCGTCACCTGGGTGCATCATCGCGTCAGCCTGCTGCTGCACCGGGTTCGCCGCTGGCTGGACTCGCTCGCGCGCGGCGAGCGGCACTCGGGCCTCGCGCCCGGCCTGGTCTATGCGCTGGCGGCCGCCGTGCTGCTGGCGATCGTGATGGCCGCGCTCCTGCAACTGCGCGCCGTCCGCAGATCGCGCCGCACCGCCGCCCAGGTTCAGGCCGGCACCGGCGAGGCGCCGCTGATTCCGTCCGCGGGCCTGCCTGACGGGGAAGCGGGCGGGCTCGGGCATCATCCGGCCGCCTGGCTGCGCGCACTCGTGGCGGCCCTCTGCGCCAGCCGCCGCCTGGAGGCGCAGCGCGCTTTGACCTGCCGCGAGCTCGCGCTGCGCGCGCGCTTCGACAGCGAGGCGCAGCGCGCTGATTTTCAACACATCGCCGAGCTTGCGGAGCGCGAGCTGTACGGCCCTGGCGGGACAGGCGCCGGTCCCGAAGAGACCCGGCGCAGCGCGCAGGCGCTGCATGCCGAGCTGAGCCTGCCTGCGCGCGCCGCCGGGACGAGCCGCCCGTGAGGGAACGGATGCCGACGGTGCTGCTCGCCCTCGGTGCGCTGCTGCTGTTCTACCTGCTGTTCATCCCGAAGCCGCATCGCACCGAAGTGCCCGAGGGGCTGCCGCTGTCGAGCGACGCTCGGCCGGATGGCTATCTGGCCATCTGGCGCTGGCTCGGCGCGCAGCACATCCCGCGCCTCAGCCTGCGCTACCGCTATACCCACCTGCCCTTGCTCCTGCGCCGTCCGACCGGCAATCTGCTGCTGCTGACGCTGCCGCAGCGTCTACCCATGCACCGGGCCGAGCTCACCGCGCTCAAACGTTGGATCGGGCGCGGCAATACGGTACTGATCATCGCCGCCCTCGACGACACGCCCTTCTGGAGCCTCGGCGCCGGGCGCACGCTCGAAATCAAGGATCTGCGCCGGCTGACGGAACTGACGTTCACACCCGTGCCGGCCGCTCCCCTGCTGCACACGCTGCGCGAGCATCCGCTCGACTTCTTCAGTGACGGCGCACAGCCGCTGCTCACCGACGTCTACCGCCTACGCGCCATCGAGTCGCTGCCGGCGCGCGACTGGCTGGAGCGTCCCCGGCCGGGAGCGGCCTTGCCGCTGACGCTCGCCACACGGCTCGATGGCGGCAATCCGGTGCTCTGGCTGCAGCCGCTCGGCGCCGGGCAAATCATTCTGTGCGCGGCGGCGAGTCCCTTCTCCAACGCTGGCATCCTGCTCGCCGACAACGCGCGCTTCCTCGCCAACGTCGTGGACTGGTCGGTACGTCCCGGCGGGGAAGTCGTGTTCGATGACGCGCACGAAGGACTCGCTGCGTTCTACGATGCGCAGGCCTTCTACGCCGATCCGCGCCTGCATGCGACACTGGCGTGGATCGCCCTGATGTGGCTGGCGTTCGTGCTCGGCTCGCGACCGCTGCGCAATCAACGCCGTGCGTGGCAGCCTGCCTCGGAGGTCACGGACCTGGAGGGCAGCGCGCGCTACCTGGCGGCCGTCGTGCGCCCGGCGGCGGTTGCGCGCCGTCTGATCGAGGATTTCCTCGCCGAGCTGCGCACCGCGGCGCAACCGGATCCGTGGGCCCGGCTCGCTCACGAGCCGCGCGTGACGCCGCAGCAGCAGCGCGCGCTGCGCTCGCTGTATCAGCGCGCCTGCGCCGACCAGCGAGTCGACCTGACCCGGCTGCAGACCCTCTTGGCATGGTTGAGAAGGCAAATGACATGAACGCGCTCGAGGAACTCGAACATCACATCCAGGACCGGCTTGCCGGCACGGTCATCGGTCTTCAGGAACTGATCCGTGCGGTGCTGATAGCGGTGGTCGCGCGCGGGCATGTGCTCGTCGAGGGACCGCCCGGTCTCGGCAAGACGCTGCTCGGCAAGGCGCTCGCCTCGAGCCTCGCGGGGCGCTTCACGCGGGTGCAGGGCACGGCGGATCTGATGCCTGCGGACATCACCGGCGCGCACGTGTTCGACGAGGCGAGCCGCAAGTTCGTGCTGCACCCCGGGCCGGTGTTCACCGACGTGCTGCTGGTCGATGAGATCAACCGTGCGAGCCCCAAGACGCAGTCGGCGCTGCTGCAGGCCATGCAGGAGCGGCAGGTGTCGATCGATCGGCAGACCTACCGCCTGCCGCCGGCGTTCCTGGTAATCGCCACACAGAACCCGCATGAGTTCGAAGGCACCTTTCCCCTGCCGGAGTCCCAGCTCGACCGGTTCATGATGCGCATCGAAGTGAGCTATCCGGACGGACAGGACGAGCTCCTCGTGCTCGAGCGCTACGGCGCCATCGCCGCGGCCGACACCGCTCCCGCGGCACTCGAGAGCCAGACGGTGACCGCCGAGTCGGTCGCGGCGGCGCGCGAGTGCGCCGACCGCGTGCATGTCTCAAAGGAGGTCCTCGAGTACGTGCTGGCGCTCGCGCAGGCGACCCGCGAGCATGCTCAGATCGGCTTGGGACTGTCCACCCGCGGCGCCCTGGCGCTGCTGCGCGCGGCGCGCGTAGCGGCCGGTCTGCGCGGTGCGCAATTCGTCACGCCCGACGACGTAAAGTGGACCGCCCCCTGGGTGATACCACATCGTCTGTCCCTGACACCCGAGGCACTCCTCGAGGCGGTTCAGGCGCGGGCGCTGACGCTGTCCCTGCTCGAGCGCGTGCCGGTGCCGCGCTGAGCCGCGCGCGAGGCCCGATGAGTCTGCAGCGCAATGCCCTGCTGCTGATCCTGCTCACAGGACTGCTCGGCATTCTCGGGCAATGGGACACGGCGCTCGCTCGGCTGTGGTGCCTGCCCGCCGCTTTGCTGCTGCTCGGCCTCGCCTACGAGCGCGCGGCGGTGCGCGGCTGGAAAGTGCGCGTGCGCCTCACGGGCCCGCAGCGCTGGCCGCTCGCCGGCGAGCGGCCGGTCCGGTTCGAGCTTGCACAAGAGGAACGGGAGCAGATGACGGTGCAGGCGGCCCTCTCGGCACCCGAGACGTTTGCCGCCGAGCCCCGCATCGCCACGCTCTCACTGCCCTGCGGGCACGCAATGCCGCTCGAGCTGCGCGCCACGGCGCGGCGCCTGGGCCGCTTTCCCTGGCCCGCTGCGCGGCTGCGGCTCTGCGGGCCGCTGCGTCTGGCCTGGTGGCCGCAGCAGGTGGCGGACAACTACACCGCGACGGTCATTCCGGACCTGAGCGTGCGTCCGGCCGACCTGTTTGCAGAGGCGCGCGGCGGCCGCTCCGCGACGCGCCAGGCCGGCGGCGGAGCGGACATCGTGCAGCTGCGTGAGTATCGCCACGGCGACCCGCTGCGCGCGGTCGACTGGAAGGCAAGCGCGCGGCGCGGCCACCTCATCAGCCGCGATCTGTCCGAAGAGCGGCGGCTAGAGATCCTTGTTGCGCTCGATGTGGGTCGCGCGAGCGCGCTCGATGCCGGCGAGGTCGACCGCCTGGGCCTGTACGTCAACGTCGCGGCACGGCTCGCGCAGCGGGCCGCGGAATTCGATGATGCGGTCGGATTGCTGCTGTTCGCGGAACGGCCCGTGACGCTGCTACCGCCGGCGCGCGGCGCGGCCGCCGTCGCGCGCATCCGCGGCACGCTGGCCGAGTGCAGCGTGCGGCCGGGTCAGGCCAATCCCACGCTGGCCGCGGCGCGCATCCGCGCCTCGAGCCCGAGGCGCATGCTCGTGGTGATGTTGACCGATCTGCTCGATGCCGCGACCGAAGAGCTCGGCGAGGCGGTCAAGCTGCTGCGGCCGAAGCATTTCACGCTCGTCTGCGGGCTGGAGAACCCGCGCATCACGGCGTTGCCGGCCGCGCCTGCGCGCGATGCGCTCGATCCCTTTCGCGCACTGGCCGCCGCCGAGTACCATCGGACCCTGGCCGGCAACGTCCGGGCGCTGCGCGCCCTCGGGGCGGCCGCCCTCACCGCCCGCCCCGAGCAGCTCGACCGGGCGGTGCTCGCGGCCTATCAGCGATTCCGCCGGGAGCGACGCATTTGACCGGCAAGCACGACAGGGGAGACTTCATGATCCGCATCACTCGACGACTGAACACGCTCTGGGCGGGCATCGCGCTGGCACTCGTGGCGCCGCTGGCGCTTGCCGCCTCGCCAGCCGCGACGCATCTCACCGACCGCGCCGAGGCCACCGCCTTCATTCACGCGCTCGGGGCCGGCCAGTTCAAGCAGGCCGAGGTCCACTTCAATGCACAGATGCGCCGGCACGCCTCCCCGGCGAAGCTGAAGAGACTCTGGAAGTTCATGCAGAAAAAATTGGGGGTGTACGCCAGGACCGAGGGCAGCGACACCCTGAGCTACCACGGAAACCCCATGGTGATCGTGCACACCATGTTCAAGCGTCAGACGGTCGGCCTCGCGGTGTTCTTCAACCACTCCCACGAAATCGCCGGCTTGCGGGTCGTGCCCATCCGGTGACCGCGCCCGCGCGCGGCACGGGCTAACGCGCGATCGTCCCGGCGAGGAGCGCGAGCAGCGCTTGCCAGTGCCGCTCGGCGGCCGCCGCGTCGTACACCGGCGTGTCGCGGAACACCCAGCCGTGCCTGGCCGGGTAGGTCTCGATCCTGTGCTCGACACCCGCCTCGGTCAGCGCCTGCGCGAGGCGCGCCTTCATGTCGTCGGGAAACGAGGCATCCTCGGTCGCGCCGGCCACATACACCCGTGCCCTGATCTTCGCGGCCAGCCGGTGCGGACTGTCGGGCGCATCGGTGGCGAGACCCCCGCCGTGGAATGAGGCGGCCGCGGCGATGCGCTCGGGGAACGTGCCCGCCGCGGTGAGCGAGAGCATCCCGCCCCAGCAATAGCCCGTGGTGCCGATCGGGCCGGGCTTGACGTCCGGCTGCGCGGCGATGAAATCGAGGAATGCCGCGGTGTCGGACATTATGTTCGGGGTCGTCGCCGGCGCTCGGTATATCTCCATCAGGATGCGCCGCTGCTCGGGATCGGAGAATACCTTCTTCGGGTCCATCGGCTCGTACGGCCCGGAGCGATAGAAGAGATCCGGCAGCAGAGTGAAGTAACCGCTCGCGCTCAGTCGCTCGCCGATCTCGAGCATCGCCGGACGGATGGCGAGCGCATCCATGTAGACCAGCACCGCGGGCCACGGGCCGCGGCCCGACGGACGATACACATAGCTCGGGCACTGCCCGTCGCGAGTTTGAATGGTGATCGGCTGCATGGCGTTCCCTCCAATGGCATGATGCTCGGATATTGGGCGAGCGCACTGCGCGCGCGTGGCCGCACCGCAGGCGCTATGTTATCGTACAGCCTCACTCCCTTGAACGGGCGCAACGCCTCGGGTTTGGAACCGCCGTGCAACTGATCGGCATGCTCGACTCTCCCTATGTCCGGCGCGTCGCCGTATCGCTGCATGTGCTCGGCGTGCCGTTCACGCAGCGCTGCGTTTCCGTGTTCCGCACCTACGAGCAGTTCAAGGCCATCAATCCCGTGGTCAAGGCGCCGACGCTGGTGTGCCGCGACGGCACCGTGCTGATGGACTCGACGCTGATTCTGGACTATGCCGAGGCGCTGGCGCGGCCGCGCTCGTTGCTGCCCGCCTCGGCGGACGAACGGGCCGTGGCGTTGCGCGGCGTGGGGCTTGCACTCGCCGCGTGCGAGAAAAGCGTGCAGATCGTCTACGAGCGCGAGCTGCGGCCGGCGGAGAAACAACATGAGCCGTGGCTGAGGCGGGTGACTGAACAGCTGCACTCGGCCTATCGCGAGCTCGAGAGCGAGCTCACCGCGCGGCCTACGCCCTTCGCGCTCACCGCCCCAGCCATCGCGGCCGCAGTCGCCTGGCGGTTCACACACGAGAAGCTGCCGGGCTCGGTCGACGCTTCGGGCCATCCGCGGCTGCAGGCCCTCTCGGAGTGGGCCGAGGCGCAGCCGGCATTCCTTGCCGCGCCCTACGACGAGACGACGCTGCACGTCTGACGGACACGGCCCACGCGCCGGGCCGGCCGGCCCGGCGTGCGTCAACCGGAATGCGGCTCGGTCCGATAGCCGCCGCGGGTGGCGGCCATTTTGCGCGCCGCAGCGCGCAGCACCCAGGGGAAGAAGCGCTCCAGGATGACGAACAGCTTGCCGTGGCCGGTGATGATGACCTCGCGCTGGCCGCGCGCGATCGCGCGCAGCATGTGCTCCACCGCTCTGTTGCGCGCCACCACCAGCCAGCGCGGAATGGGCTCGGCGGCCTCGGCGTGCAGCTGCCCCTGATTGTCTGTGCGGCGGATGTCGCTCTCGACGAACCCGGGGCTGATCAGCGTGACGCGCACACCCAACAGCGCCAACTCCGGAGTGATCGAGTTCGCGAGCGCCCGCACCGCGAATTTGCTCATGGCGTAGGGCGAGGCGCCCGGGGAGGCGGTCCAGCCGGCCACGCTGCCGAGAATCACCAGCTGACCGTGCGATTTGACGACTTCGGGAAGCGCCGCGTGCAGGGTGCGCAGCACGCCGAACACATTGGTCTCGAACTGGCGCCGATAGTCGGCTACCGAGAGCTTCGCGAACGATCCGACCACGCCGAAGCCGGCGTTGGCGATCACGATATCGAGCCGGCCCCAGCGCGCGAGCGTCTCGGCCACCGCGCGAGGCGGGTCCTCGTCACGAGTCACGTCACACGCCACGATCAGCGGCTCGGGGCCGCCGATCGCGCCGATCCGCCCGCGCAGCTCCTCGAGCCTCTCGATGCGGCGCGCCGCCAGGACCAGACGCGCGCCGGCGCGGGCCAGCTGCACCGCCATCTCCTCGCCGATCCCGGAGGACGCTCCGGTGATCAGCACGACCTTGTCGTGGAAGCGCTGTGTCGCGCCTGCGCCCATGATGTCCCCCGTCGCCTTGCGAGCAATCCGCCCAGGCCGCGTTCGGCCGCTCGTCGAGCCCGTGCCGCGGGCGTGACGTCTGGGCAGGATATTCGATCGGCGTGTGCCGGAGACATCCCGTGATGAATTTTTTTGTAATTCAACGACTTATAAACGGCCGACCAGCGGCGCCGCAGCCGCTCCCGCAGTTCGCGCGGCGGTGTTAAAGTCTCCGCTTCGGCGGTCGATTCATTCACGAATGGCACAAGAGCGACGCAATCTGTATCGGATTCTGTTCGTGCAGCCGGAGGCGCCGCCGGAGATGATCACCGCGGCGTACCGTTGTCTCATGACCCAGTTGCGCAATGACCCGGACCTCGGCGGCAACCCCGAGAAGGCGGCGCGGATCAATCAGGCGTATCAGATCCTGCGCGATCCGGCCAAGCGCAAAGCCTACGACAACAGCCGGCGAAGGCCCCTGTCCACCCGGATACGCCCGGCAGAGGGCGGCAGCCGGGCATCGCGGGCAGCCGGGCGCGTCTGCCCGTTCTGCGGGCTCGAGGTGCCGCAACGGGTCGATCGGGACACGCGCTGCCTGCGCTGTGCCAGCCCGCTCGCGCCAGTCGCCTACGATCTTGCCACCCATCGCGAGCCGTTCGGCCGGCGTTCCGCGCCGCGCGTGGAGAAGAACTGCCGCGTCACCGTGCACACGGCGCCGAGCGGAGCGCCGATCTCCGCGGTGCTGCGCGATTTGTCGGTCACGGGCGTCAGCCTGAATACCGCGGCGCCGGTGCCCGTCGGGGGCAACATCCGCATCGAAGCGCTCGGGATGGATGTGATCGCACACGTGATCAAGGTCCAGCCCAATCAGCGGACCTTTCTGGTGCGGGGCGTCCTGCTCACCGCCCTGTACAACCGCAAATCGGGCATGTTCGCATCTGCGAGCCCCTGAGCGGGGCAGCGCAGCCGGGGCCGAGCCGCGATCCGGCTCACGGCTCCGCTGCGCCGCTTTGACGCCGCCCTGCAGCGCTCCTATATATTTCGGTGATGGACTGGGATGAGCACGATGCGCGTTCTGGTCTTCGAAGATGATGCCAATCTGCGCTCGGTTCTGCGGGCGGCGATGGAGCGCAAGGGCTGCGAGATCGAGGAAGCCTGCGACGGTGCCGAGGCGCTGAGCCAGATCGGCGGGAAGGCGCTCGATGCCGCCATCGTCGATTACCACCTGCCGCCCCCGACGGCCTGGAAGTTCTGCGCCAGCTACGCGCGGCGCAGCCGCGCTGCGTGCGCGTGCTCATGTCCGGGGCGCTCGATCTGCCGGTGGTGATGGCTGCCGTGAATCGCGGTGAGGTGATGCGCTTGGTCGCCAAGCCGTTTCATCTCGATGCCCTGTTCAGCGCGCTCGAAGAAGCGCTCACCGAACGCGCCCGTCTGGAGGAGATCTACGGCCGCGCGCACCAGGAGGTGCTGGAGCGACAGCGGCGCGAACTCGAGTCGTGCTTCAGCGACCAACTGCTGCAACGGGTGGTGCAGCCACTCGTCGATGCCGCGTCCGGGGCCATCGAAGGCTACGAAGGGCTGCTGCGCAGCCGCCACCCGAGTCTCAACTCACCCGCGAGCGTCATCGCCGCGGCCGAAGCGCAAGGCATGCTCCGGCGCCTCGCCGACCAGGTCGCCGCCGCCGCCGCAGACCGGCTGCGCCACTTACCGCCGCACCTGAGGTTGTTCATGAACGCTCATCCCGGCGAGCTCTCCGACCTCTGTGCCGTGCAGCACCGCTGCGCATCCCTGCTGCCGGCGGCGAACCGGCTGGTGATCGAGATCACTGAGCGCAGCAACGTGCTCGAACAGACGGACTGGTGGGACGCCATCGAGTGGTTGTCGGGCGCCGGGTTCCGCATCGCGATCGACGATCTGCGCTCAGGCGACAACTCGCTGTCGGTGCTGGCCGAACTGCAGCCCGCGTTCATGAAGGTCGACATGAGCATCGTGCGCAACATCGATCGCGAGGAGCGCAAGCAGCGCCTCGTCGAGCTGCTGAC
>JAKCEJ010000080.1 GCA_021838065.1 Pseudomonadota bacterium | reverse complement strand
GCGAGAACGCGCACCGCCTCGGCACCTACCCCACCGCCGCCGGAGTGCCCGAGCTGCGCGCGGCCTGCAGCGCGTGGCTCGAGCGGCGCTTCGGCCTGCGCGCCGGCAGCGTCGATCCGGCCACCATGGTGCTGCCGGTGAACGGCACGCGCGAGGCGCTGTTCGCCTTCGTGCAGGCGGCGGTCGATGAGCGGCACGAGCCGCTGGTCGCGATGCCCAATCCCTTCTATCAGATCTACGAGGGCGCGGCGCTGCTCGCCGGCGCGCGGCCGTACTTCCTCGAGACCACCCCGGCCAACGCGTACACGCCGGACCTTGCGGCCGTGCCCGAGAGCCACTGGCGGCGCTGTCAGGTGCTCATCCTGTGCAGCCCGGGCAATCCCACCGGCAAGGTGTTCCCGCGCGAGTATCTGCTGCGGGCGCTCGAGCTCGCCGAGCGGCACGATTTCATCGTGGCCGCCGATGAGTGCTACACGGAGATCTACCTCGATGAGGCGTCCCCGCCGCCGGGGCTGCTCGAGGCGGCGCAGCGCTCGGGGCGCGAGCGCTTCGAGCGCTGCATCGTCTTTCACAGCCTCTCGAAGCGCTCGAGCGTGCCGCGGCTGCGCTCGGGGTTCGTGGCCGGGGACCCGGCGATCATCGCGCGGCTGCTGCTCTATCGCACCTACCACGGCCGCGCCATGCCGCTGCCGACCCAGCTCGCGAGCATCCCCGCCTGGCAAGACGATGCACACGTGCTCGCGAACCGCCGGCTCTATCAGGAAAAGTTCGAGCGGGTGATCCCGATTCTCAAGCCGGTGCTGCCGGTGGACAAACCCGACGGGGCGTTCTATCTGTGGACCGAGATCGGCGCCGACGGCGATGATGAGCGCTTCACCCGCGAGCTGCATGCCACCCAGGCCGTCACGGTGCTGCCGGGCCGCTACCTCGCGCGCAGCGGCCCGCAGGGCAATCCCGGCGCCGGCCGCGTGCGCATCTCCCTGGTGCCGAGCGTCGCCGACTGCATCGAGGCCGCCGAACGCATTCGCGCTTACGTCGAGAGCAGAAACGCATGAGCAACGCCGCGCTGCAGTCGGCCATCGAGGCGGCCTTCGAGGCGCGCGCCACGCTCGGGCCGGGCCGCACGCCGGCAGGGCTGTCGAGCAGCTCGATGCGTGCATCGAGCTGCTCGACAGCGGCCGCGCGCGCGTGGCCGAGCGGCAGGGGGAGCGCTGGGTCGTCAACGAATGGCTGAAGAAAGCGGTGCTCCTCTATTTCCGCACGCGCGAGAACAGCCTCATCGAGGCCGGCTACACGCGCTTTTACGACAAGGTGCCGCTGAAGTACGCCGACGCCCCGGCGCAGCGGCTGCGCGAGGGCGGCGCGCGCATCGTGCCACATGCCGTAGTGCGCAAGGGCGCGTACATCGCGCCCAACACGGTGCTGATGCCGAGCTACGTCAACATCGGCGCCTACGTCGATGCCGGGACCATGGTCGATACCTGGGCGACCGTCGGCTCGTGCGCGCAGATCGGACGCAACGTGCACCTATCAAGCGACGTCGGTATCGGCGGGGTGCTCGAGCCGCTGCAGGCGAGCCCGACCATCATCGAGGATGACTGCTTCATCGGCGCGCGCTCGGAGATCGTCGAGGGGGTGATCGTGGAGGCCGGCTCGGTGATCTCCATGGGCGCGTTCATCGGGCAGAGCACGCGCATCTACGACCGCGCAAGCGGACAGATCCTGCGCGGGCGGATCCCGGCGGGCTCCGTGGTGGTGCCCGGCACGCTGCCCTCGGCCGACAGGCGCTGCGCGCTGGCCTGCGCGGTCATCGTCAAGCGCGTCGATGCGCAGACGCGCGCCAAGACTTCGATCAACGATCTGCTGCGGGCAGCGGAATAGACGTGGCGTGATGGCCGTCCCGGGCGGCTCGGCACCCGGCCCGCGCGGGCGCTCGCGCCGCTCTCCTTCTGCATCTGGGCGGCGGCGTTCAGCGCCTCATCGGCGCTCGGGAAGGTCGCCATGATCTCATCGCCCATGGTCTTGATGACCGTGCCGCGGTACTGCTCGGTGGCTGACCGCATCACATCGATGCACAGCGCCACCATGTCGCGCGCCCGCTGCTCGCCCATGCGCTGGTAGAGCCGGGTTGAACCGACGACGTCCGCGAACAGTACGGCAACTTCGACGTCCTTACCCGTCGTTTGGGCGGTCAACCGTCCTCCCCTGCTGTTGGTTGTCTCGATTGGACATAAGTCCGCAGCCGGATTAAACGCGAGGCGGGCCGCGGCGCCATTGGCGAGAAGTACGAATCGCTCACACCACGGACATGCGGGGCAACGCCATCGACCGCGCCACTGCGGCGGCCCGCCGGATCAGGCCCGCGTCCGCCCCGCTGGCGCGCGCCCCCTCGCTCATCAGCCGCCGGTACTCCCGAGCCCCCGGCTCGCCGGCATACAGCCCCAGCGTGTGCCGGGTGATGCTGCCGAGAGAATGGCCCTCGGCGAGGCGCTGCTCGGCATAGCGAGCCATCCGCTCGAGCAGCGCCTCGCGGGAGGCCGGAGTCGATCTCGGCCGCAGCGCACGGTTGAACTCCTCGAGCAGCGCCGGGCGATGATAGGCCTCGCGGCCGAGCATCACGCCATCGCACCAGCTCAACGCCTCGAGGGCCGCATCGGCGGTGCGGATGCCGCCGTTCACCACCACCGGCAGATCGGCGAAGGCGCCCTTCCGGCGGGGCACCACCTCGTAGCGCAGCGGCGGCACCTCCCGGTTGGCCTTCGGTGAGAGCCCGCCGAGCACCGCCCTGCGCGCATGCACGATGGCCACCCGGCAGCCGGCTTCGCGGCACAGCGCCACGAACTCGTGCAGCGCCTCGAAATCCGTCTCATCGAAGCGCTCGAGCGCTCCGGCCACCTCCCGATGCGCCCCGCGCACCACGCCGATGCGCATCTTGACCGTCACCGGCACCCGCACGGCCGCGCTCATCGCCGCGACACACTGCGCGACCCGCTGCGGCTCGCGCATCAGGCAGGCGCCGAAGGCGCCGCTCGCCACCCGCTCGCTCGGGCAGCCGCAATTGAGATTGATCTCATCGTAGCCGGCCGCCTCGCCGAGGCGCGCCGCTGCGGCGAGCTCCCGCGGCTCGCTACCGCCGAGCTGCAGTGCGAGCAGATGCTCTTCCGGGTCGAAGGCGAGCAGGCCCGCGGCATCACCGCGGGTGATGGCCGCCGCGCTGATCATTTCCATGTAGAGGAGCGTCTGCGGCGAGAACCCCCGCAGGAAGTACCGGCAGTGCCGGTCGGTCCAGTCCATCATGGGGGCGATGGAGATTGTGCGGTCTAACATCGTAGAAGAGCCGCTGCGCCAGCTGCGACATGAGCCGCGCGTACACGGAAGCGATCAAGCCGCATTGCCCGAACGACACCCTCGTCATCGATCACTTCCACGTCACCAAAGCGCTCAACGAGGCTGTCGATGCAGTGCGCAAGGAGGGGTGGCGCGTGTTGGCCGGCAAGCAGCGCAAAGCGCTCAACGAGCTGCGCTGGCGGCTGTACCGGCATCCGGCAACGCGCACCAAGGGGCAGACCCGGGTTCTCAATCGCCTGCGCCATTGCCATCGCCGTATTCATCGCGCCTGGGTGTTCAAGGACGAGTTCGCTCAGTTCTGGGGCTTCACCCACCCGGGCGCCGCAGAGAAGTTCCCGCGCCGCTGGATGACCTCCGCCTTGCGCAGCCGCATCCCCTCGCTGCGCACCTGCGTCAGCACGCTCAAGGCGCACTTTGACAACATCCTGGCCTTCGTCGAGCACGATCTGACCCATGCCGTGGCCGACGGCCTCAACCGCATCATCACGATCCTCAAGAGCCGCGCCAGCGGATACCGCAACCTGAATGCCTTCACCGACATGATCTATCTCGTCGTCGGGGACTTCGACATCCCTGCGCATGTCCCGAGCACTTTGCGATCGCCCTGATACCAGCGCATATCCCGGAAATTCGGCCTCATCAGCACGCCTCACCGTTTGGCAATCTCGGAAATAACCTGATTATTGACCTGACGCGTTCTGCCCTGCACTGGAGCGGCTCGGGAGCGCGCATAGGCCGTCCGGTACGATCTCTGCGCCCTCAACGCCCTGAGACACGGCGGAACCGGCATCGCGGGAACGAACAGGCGCTCGCAAGCGAAAGTCCCGCCAGGGAGCGCTTGCAGAGCCCCTGCAAGACCGTGACGGCGCTGACCAATTGCGCCAGTCTCCCACGCCGTCCCAGCCTGCCGCCTGCCGCCTACCGCCTACCGAGCGCCAATGCATCCGCATCGTGTCACATGAGCTTGTTACTTGCCACTGCATGGACCTCGGGGCAGGATTACCCCATGGTCTCATTCGCCGCCAAACTATTCGAACCATGCCGACCAACGGATTGATCACGCCGCGCCTCGCCGAAGAGATGATCGGCTCAAGACTGCAACTCAGGCCGATCGAGTCGTTACCTCTGACCGAGTGCGTGGGCGGCACATTGCGCGAGGACATCTCCGCCGAACGCGATCAGCCGCCATTCGACCGCGTTGCAATGGACGGCATCGCCGGTGACAGCGACACCTGGCGTCGTGGCCAACGCCGCCTGAAACTGCAAGGCATACACGCAGCTGGTGCGCCGCAGGTGACTCTCGCGCGCAAGAATTACGCCATCGAAGTCATGACCGGCGCGATCCTGCCGGTCGGCTGCGACTGCGTGGTGCCGGTAGAGCAGATTGACATCGATGACGGCTACGCAACACTGAGGCCCTCGGCGGTGCTGACTCCGTTTCACAACGTTCATCGGCGTGCTAGCGACGCCCGACAGGGCTCACTGTTGCTCACCTGCGGCGCGCCACTGCGAGCACCGGAGATCGCGATTGCCGCATCGGCAGGCAAAGCAAACCTGCGGGTGAGCCGCCAACCGGAGGTTGCCGTCGTCTCGACGGGCGACGAGCTCGTCGAACCTGGCCAGCCGATCGCGGACTTCCAGGTGCGCCGCTCGAACGCGTATGCGATTGTCGCATCGCTCCTCCAGCGCGGGTTCCGCCGAGTCACCGACTGCCACATCCGCGACGATGAATCGGAATTGACGCAACGTCTTGCACTGCTGCTGCACACGCACGACATTCTCATCCTGAGCGGCGGCGTGTCGATGGGACGAAGGGATTTCGTGCCCCAGGTCCTGAAACAGCTGGGCGTGCAAGAAGTCTTTCATCGGATTGCCCAACGCCCCGGTGCACCCATGTGGTTCGGCTCGGGCCCGACGGACCAGGCCGTGTTCGGCCTGCCGGGCAATCCGGTATCGACGCTGACCTGTTTAATCCGGTACGTGATGCCGGCAATCGCGGCCTCGATGGGAATGACCGGCGACGTATCGGAACGCGTGGCGCTCGCGACACCGGTCACCGTAGACAGTCCGCGCGCCTACTTCCTGCCAGTGTGCGTCGAACACGACGAGTCGGGCCGGCCCTCGGCGATTCCACGTCCGACCCATGGCTCCGGGGACTTGCTGAGTCTGGCCGGAACCGACGGTTTCGTCGAATTGCCGCCCGGCCCGAACACCTATCCGCAGGGCTTCATCAGCACCGGCTACCGTTGGTAATCAGCCGGATCATGAGCAACAACGCACATCCCATTCGCAACCCTCTTCATCCGATTGATCAGTTCGCGCGCCCATTGCGCGATTTGCGCATCTCAGTGATGGATAGATGCAACTTCCGATGCCTGTACTGCATGCCGAAGGATGCGTATCACGGCTACCGCTTTCTCGAGTCCAGCAAACGCCTGTCGTTTCAGGAGATCGTGCATCTGTCCCGGCTGTTTGCCAACCTCGGGGTGCGCAAACTCCGCCTCACCGGCGGTGAGCCGCTGCTGCGAACCAATCTCGGCGACCTAATCGGCGATCTGTCCTCTATCAACGGCATCGAGGACATCGCGCTGACCACCAACGGCGTGCTGCTGCGCCAGCACGCAGCCGACCTTTATGCGAACGGCCTCAGGCGCGTGACCGTGAGCCTCGACTCGCTCGATGCAGCCGTATTCGAGCGCATGAATGGCGGGTTCGACGCCCGCAACGAGGTCCTGGAGGGCATCGAGGCGGCGATCGTGGCCGGACTCGGGCCGGTAAAAATCAACACGGTCGTGATCCGCGGCGTGAACGATCACACCGTGCTTGACCTGGTCGAGAGATTTCGCGGACGGCCCGTGATCGTGCGATTCGTCGAGTTCATGGACGTCGGCAATCGCAACGCATGGCGACCCGAGATGACCGTGTCAGCCCGCGAGCTCGCTGCGCGGATAAATGCACGCTGGCCGATCCGACCGCGGTCCGAGAATTATCGTGGCGAGGTCGCAAGACGCTGGGCATTCGAGGACGGAGCCGGCGAGATCGGCTTTGTTTCCTCGGTCTCCCAGCCGTTCTGCAGCGGCTGCAGCCGCGCGCGGCTTTCCTCGGAAGGCAGGCTTTACACCTGCCTGTTCGCGACTGCAGGACTCGACTTGCGCGCCGCCCTTCGGGGTGGGGCCAAGGACGCGGAGCTGCTGCGCATGATTCGCGAGGGCTGGACTGGTCGCGCGGATCGCTACAGCGAGCTGCGCGGGCGGCTGTGGCACGAGGAATCGGAACACCGCAAAGTAGAGATGCACTACATAGGCGGATGAGCGTTTCTCACTGCCGTCACATCCGCCTGGGTGCGATGACGGTGCGGCACCACGCCAAGACCGCCTCGCGCTGCGGGGGAAGGCGAACCACCTGATCGCCAGCGAAGGCTTTGAAGTGAGGCAGGTTAAGGGTGGAGACTGCCAAGATCGCGGGAATGCCTGTGGCCAGTGCTTCGGCAATCAGGGCGCATAGACCACGGCCTTGAGCTTCCTCCTTGCCGAACTTGTTGACGACGAACAGATCGACACCGGCGGACAGCGCCTGCTCGCCCCACAAACTGACGCGTGCGAAGGCATCGTGGTTGAGCCGGCATCCACGCGCCTCGTTGCCGCGATCGAGGGAAATGAGGATTTCCTCACCGTCCAGAAGATTGCGCAGATACATGTCGCATTTGCGCCGGCCAGGACGGCGCTTGCTTGACTGCACGGCGCCGCCCAGACGATAGCCTTCCACGGCCAGCACGGCGGCGATGTGCGCCAGCAGATCATCGGCCTGCGGACCGTAGTCGTAAACGATCGTGCCAAGCGGCAGGGCATCTACCCGCAGCGGCGCAGCGTAATTGCCGGTAGTGGCGTAAGACATCGTGGCAGCGTTCATGATCTGGTGCCTTTCTTTCCGCCAAGCGTGCGGTCAAGGCGCGTCTGCAACTCGGCGCGAGTCTCCGGCGTCCAGCTCCTGAAGCCCTGCCCCGCCGTAACGCCCGTGTGGCCGGCCGCCACCAGATCGACCAGCAGCTTCTGCGGCGCCCGGCTTGTGTCGAGGTCCGGCAGAATGACTTCGTGGATCGCCAGCGTCAGGTTCAGGCCAACGAGATCGGACTGCTCCAGCGGCCCCATGATCCCCAACCTCGCCCCGAAGCTTGATTTCACAACGGTATCGACGGTTTGCGCATCACAGACTCCCGCCTGTACCAGCGCGATGGCCTCGCGCTTCAGAGCGTGCTGCAGACGGTTGCCAATGAAGCCGGGAATATCCTTGTTCACGCGCACCGGCTGCTGCCCCACCGCCGCCATGATCGCGCTAGTGCGCTGCATCGTCTCCTCGGAGGTGCCTTCGCTCCTGACCACCTCCACCAGCCGCACGGCATAGGGCGGGTTCCAGAAATGAGTGCCGACCACGCGCGATTTGTCTCTCACGTCGGCGGCAATACGATGGACGGGGATGACGGAGGTATTCGTGGCAAATATGGCGTCCGCGGGACAAAACTCATCGAGCCGGCGGAAAATCTCCCGCTTGAGCTCCGCGCTCTCCGGCGCCGCCTCGATGGCGATCGCCACATCCCCTGGCGCCTCGCGGATATCCGCAACCACCTTGACCAAGGCGATCCGCGCTTGCGGTTGACCCTGTAGACGGAAGATCTGCGCGAGCCGCTCGGCGGCGGTCTCGCGAGTCGCGCAATTCGGCTCCACCACCGTGACTGCAATGCCGGCGGCCGCGAGAATCTGCGCGATCGCGAGGCCCATGCGCCCGCCGCCGACCACCAGCGCCGGCCGGCCCGCCAGAAGATCAACCGGCCGTGTATCCGCCATCGATGTACATCACCTGTCCCGTGCAGAAATCCGAGGCGGGTGCCAGAAGGTAGAGCGCCATGCCCACGAGGTCTTCGACCTCGCCGAGGCGCCCCAGTGGAATGCGTGACAGCGAACGTTTCTTCGTCGCTTGGCCCAACTCGTCGTCGCCGAACATCCAGGCCGTGAGCTTGGAACGGAACACCGTCGGCGCAATGGCGTTCACGGTGATGCCGTATTTCGCCCACTCGGTGGCAAGAACGCGCGTCAGTGCGTCGGTGGCGCCCTTGGAGGTGCAATAGGCGGTGTAGCCGGAAATATTGCCGTGGCGCCCGCGCACCGAGGACATCAGCAGAACCTTTCCCTTCACCGAATTGTCGATGAAATACGTTCCCACAGACTTGGCCATGAACCACGCGCCGCGCACATTCGCGTCCATTACCGCCTGCCAATCCTCGTATTTCATCTCCTGGATGAACCCGGCTTTGTTGTAACCGGAGGCGATGACGAGTTGGTCAATCCTGCCGAACGCAGCCAGCGCCGAATCGCGCATGCGGTTGGCGTCCTCAAGACTATCGGGTCGGGCATACACGACATTAACCGCGCCCTTGCCGAGCGAGCGGATCTCGTCGGCTATGCCGTCCAGGTCAGCTCTCGAGGCGCCGGCCACGGTCACATTGACGCCAAGCGCCGCGAGCGCAAGCGTGACGGCGCGGCCGAAAGCGCCCGAGGCGCCGGTGATCAGCGCCGATTTGCCGCCGACATCGAACAACGAAAGCGGATTGCGCAGCGGTTCGGTGATACCGCGCGGTGCGCCGCTCATTTGGCCTCCTTGGCGGGCAATACCACGACCATCATGTGGGCGACGGCATTGCCGCGGTTTTCAATGGCGCGCGCCTCACCCGGCGCGAGATGGCATGAATCCATGGCGCCGAGTGTGGTCTCGCCCGCATCGGTAATGAGGGTAACTTCGCCTTGCAGCACCACATAGACCTTCTCGGTCGCCGAGGCCGAACGCTGCGCCCCGCCGCCGGGCAGAAAATACGAGAGCGATACCAGCACCCCGCTGGTCTTCGAGGCCTGCCCCCCTTGCAACATCAGTCCGGCCATCTCGTAATGACCTTTGGTGTCGTAACGCCTGGCGTCGACGAAGCGTGTGACCTGCACGTTCAACCCTCCGCGCCGATGCGGTATTTCTGCTCGGGATCGACGACGGCGATCACCCGCACTACACAGCCCTCGCCTTGCGGCCAGCGCCAGGGAAAAGCCATGAAGGTACAGCGCTTGCCGGTGACGGCATCGAGCTCGCCGCCGATGTTTTCAATGCCCGGAATACCGGCGCCGAGCACGATCTTGTGCGCCGGCTCCCAATAGGGGAAATCCTCGAGAATATTGCGGCCGGTCAGCGCGCGGTACTCATCATTGAGATAAGGGTGCGACGGGCCGGGGCCGTGATCGGCGAGCTTCGTGCCGAGCGGGTGATCGAGCGCCTGTACGTCCACTCCCACCAGCTTGACGCCGCGCTCTACGATCCATTCCGCGGCCTCCTTGTAAAGACCAGGCGAATAAGCGTAGTACTCGTCGTTGTCGCCCAGCTTGTGGTGACTGCCAGTGTTGATCATCAGGATATCGCCCCGCTGGATCGTGGGCACCGCCCTCTCCAGATCCTCCGGCGTGATCACGCCCCACTTGCCTTTCGGGATCGCTACGGCGACACCAGTGCCGAAAAAACGCCACGGCTCGTAGTCGGTCAGCGTCCTGCCATTCTCCGTCACATGGATCTGCGCATCCATATGGGTGGAGCGGTGCATGATTCCCTCGTACTGCTGCACCAGCATGCCGTCCTTCGCATGATACTTGAGCGTGCGGATGTTGAGATTCGGGCTCGACGGCCACTGCGGCGCGCCATGATGAATCGGATTGGACAGATCGTAATAGACGAG
>JAKCEJ010000079.1 GCA_021838065.1 Pseudomonadota bacterium | reverse complement strand
GAGCGGCTGCATCGTTCGATGGGCCGACCTCGCTTGCGTTCGATTCGTCGGGGAACCTGTACGTCGCGGATCGCAACAACAACGCGATCCGCAAGATCACGTCGGTCGGGACCTCCGATACGGTCACGACCTTGGCGGGCGGGGGCGGAGCCTGTGGAGGCGGCTCGCCCGGCTCGGGCGGCTATCAGGACGGGACCGGCACCAACGCACTGTTCCTCGGCCCCACCGGCGTGACGGCGGATGCGGCAGGTAACGTATTCGTCGCCGATAGCGGCAATGACGCGATCCGCGAGATCACGCCGGCGGCGGTCGTCACCACGGTGGCCGGTCTCACCCTGCCGAGCGGCAGCACGGGCACGATATACGCATTCAGCCATCCTTTTGGCATCGCCGTGGACGCTGCCAGCAATCTGTACGTCGGGGACAGCTACAACAACAGGGTCGAGGAGATCTCCCCCTGACGGCGCAGTGGATCCACCGAAGGACGCGGCTGATGCCCGCACTGTTGGGATCTGCTCGATGCTCCGACGCCGCGCCGCGCAGGGGAACGAAATCCGATGAGCCAGTCTGTCCGCGGCGCCATGGAGCAATCGGGAACGGCGCCGAAGAGAATGCCCGGCGGGCTCATTCGCCTGTGATATCGGACCTGTAGACTTCGCGGCACTTTTCGGTCATTGTCGGCTCTGATTCCGAGCCCGGCTCGAGCCTCGAGGCCGGCGGATCGGCGCGAGCCACGGCTGGCTCGCGTGCCAATGACCGACGAACAAATCCACAATGAACAGAGTCGTCTTCGGGACACTGCGCCGGCGTTGGTTGCGGACCCTGCTCGTGGGACTGTCCACGCTGGTTGCGTTCATGCTTCTCGGCTTCTTCCTCGCGATTCGCCACGGCTTCGCGGTCGGCCCGGTGCAGGTGGGGGCGAACCTCCTGCTGATCGAGCCGAGGGGCGGAACGACTCAGCTGCCGATCGGGCTGTTGTCGACCGTGAGATCATTCCCGCAAGTGCGCACCGCGGTCGCCATCGGCGGCACGTCGATGCGCTACGGCGCCAATGCCCGACCGGTGGGGGTGGAGGGTCTGACCGCAAAGGCCTTCCTTGCCCTCTCCGGCCTCGTGCGCTCGGGCGCGCTCCCGGGCGCAGAGGCGCGCGCGTGGCTCGCCGATCGTACCGGCGCGCTGGTGAGCGCCGCGATCGCTCACCAGAACGGCTGGCGGATCGGACAGGACCTGGTGCTGCATCCCATGCCGGGAGCACCGCAGCGTGATCTGGCGTTTCACGTCGACGGGGTGATCGCCAAACGCAACGGCGTGAATTTTTCCAGCGACGTCAATCTTCATCTCGGTTATTTCCGCCGCTGGGCGCAAAAGGATACCGTCGACGCATTCTTCGTCCAGGCGCGCCATGCGCGCCAGGCGGACGCGCTGGCCGGCGCCATTGAGCGCAGATTCGCCAACAGCACGACGCCGCTGCGCACGCAGACCTTCAAGTCGCTGCTGCAGGGAATCGTCGAGCGGCTGGCCAACGTCAATGCGATCACCTCCGTGGTCATCGTCGCGAGCCTGTTCGGCCTGTTCCTCATCTGCTTCAACACGGTGATTCATTCGGTATCGGAGCGGCTCGGGGAGTTCGCGCTGCTGAAAGCCGTCGGATTCGTGCCGGCACGGCTCGTGTGGCTGGTGTTTCTCGAGGCGTTCCTGGCAATCGTTCCCGCCGCCGCCGCGGGCATGCTCTGCGCGTGGCTCGTCGTGCATGCCATCGCCGGCGAGAAGCTGCACCTGCCGGGCATCATGCTGACTCCTGCCGCGCTGGCCGCGAGCGCGGTCATCGCAATCGGGCTCGTCATCCTTTCCTCGCTGCTGCCCGCGCTGCGGGTCGTGCGCCTGAACTGCGGGCAGGTCCTGCGCAAGGGATGAGCGTGCGGTTCATGAACACCATTCGGGCCGTATTGCGACTGACGCTCGCCGCGGCCCGCGAGTGGCCCTCGCGCCCCGTCGATACCCTGGTCACCGTGCTGGGCTTCGCGACCGTGGCCGGCATTCTCGCGGCGGTGCTGGCGATGGCGGGCGGCTATCGCCACATCTTCGATGCCGCGGCGCGAAATACCACCGCGATCGTATTGAGCCGGGGAAGCAACAGCGAATGGAGCAGCAGCGTGCCTGCGGGAGCGGTCGCCGAGGCGATTGAAGCGCCGGGCGTGGCGCGGTCCGGCGGTGTGCCGCTGATCGCGGAAGACCTGCTCGGCAGCATGCCGGTGCACTACCGCGGGCGCAGCCTCTCGGGCCGGATCGTCTTGCGCGGCGTCTCGCCGACGATGTTCACCATCGACACAGAATTGCATCTGCTGAAGGGCCGGTGGTTCCGGCCCGGTCTGAACGAGATCGTGGTGGGTGAGGCCGCAGAGGGAAGCTTCCGCGGCCTTGCCATCGGTGATCGGGTGATGGCCGCAAGGACGATGTGGACCGTGGTCGGAGTGTTCTCCGCCGGCGCCCAATTCTTTTCCTCGGAGGCCTGGACCAGCTTGGGGTCGCTGCAGGGGGCCGAGCGGCGCCCGCGCACGTATTCCTCGCTGTATGTCGGACTGACCTCGCGCGGCGCGTTTGACCGATTCACCCGCGTGCTCAATCAGAACCCGCAGACTGCCCTGCACGTGATGCGCGAGCGCGCGTATTTCGCGCACCAGGCATCCGGCATGAGCAAGCTGATCACCCGGGTCGGCGGTTTTTTCACCACGATGATGGCCGCCGCGGCAGTGTTCGGCGCCATGAGTACGCTGCTCGTGATGGTGGAGGCGCGCCGCTTCGAGGTCGCAACGCTGCGGGCGCTGGGCTATCCGCACGGCATCGTATTTACCGCAACGCTCCTCGAAGGAGCGCTATTGGGATCGCTCGGGGGAATCCTGGGAGCGGCGGTCGTCTACCTGAGCTTGAACGGCTATGCGGCGAGCACGCTCGGGATCGGCGCGCAGACGGCGGTGACGACGACGACGCCGCAGGTCTTCTTCCACTTTCTGGTCAGTGGCTCGACCATGCTGAAGGCGGTACTGTGGTCGATCGCCATGGGGATGGCCGGCGGACTGTATCCGGCCGTGCGGGCCGCGCGCATGCCGATTGCGGCGGCCCTGCGGGATATCTGAGCCGCGCAACTCCTCCCGCTCGCATCCTCTGCGCCGCAGTCGTTTCGAGCGGACCTGACAGCCCTGCCGCGCGGCGTCTCGCCGCGCGGCAGGGAGTTTGCCTATTGGCAGGTGCCGCTCGTCACCGGACAGGGCGGATATGACGGCTGCTGCGGGAACGCCGGGGTCCACGGCGGCCGCGGCGGCACGATCACGGGCTCTTGCTTGATCTCCTTCAGCAGTACGCTGACCGCAGTCTCGATCTGCGTGTCCTCGTTGTGACGGGCCAGCAGACCGGGGTTGACGTGCACCGGGATGGACGGCACCACCCCGATGTTCTCCACGACCCACTTGGAGTCCGTGCCGTACATGGCGATCTCTGAGACGACCTGCTGGCCGCCGTCAAGGAGCGTGAACTGGTTGTCATAGCCGCGCACGCCCGCCCAGGTGCGCGATCCGATGGTCGGGCCCAGGTGATACTGCTGGAAGCGGTACGCGAAGATATCCCCGTCCGAGGCCGAACCGTGATTGATCAGCGCGGCCATGTGCCCGATGTAGGCATTCTCGGGGCTCTGGTAGTGCGCGCCGTGCCGATTGACCCAGGCCGCCGCCATCTTTTGCGTGAGCTGGTTGAATAGGATGGTGTCGATGAAGCCGCCGAGGTTCCAGCGGTCATCGATGATCAGCCCGGGCTTGCCGATCTGGCTGTAGAACTGGCGCACGAACTCGTGCAGGCCGGTCGCCTCCATGTCGTTGAGGTAGATGTAGCCGACTTTGCCGCCGGAGAGCCGGTCCACCTCGCGGCGATTGCTGTTGATCCAGTGCAGCAGGTGCAGCTTGCCGCTGTTGACGATCGGCTTGACCAGGATGGTCCAGGGTTTCCCGGTCGGCGTGGCCGCGACGGTCAGGCTCACGGTCTGCCCCAGAGTGCCCTGCAGCAGGGAGTAGGGGTTGGTCGGAGCGCTGAGCGGCGCCCCATTGATGGCCAGCACGTAATCGCCCGTCTTGACCTTGAGCCCCGGTTGCGCGAGCGGCGCGTAGTAACCCGGGACGGTGTTGTCGCCGCGCAAGATGCGCTTGAGATAGTAGCGCCCTGCGGAGGCATTGAGCGCAAATTCCACGCCAAGGCCGGCCGTCGGCTGCGACGGGGACTTCCAGCCCGTGTCGCCGCCGAAGATATACATGTGGCTCTCGCCGAGGGAGCCGATCATGTTCGCCATGACGTAATTGAGATCCTCCCGGTCCTGCACCAGGGGCAGCAGCGCCCGGTAGTGCTTGCCGATCGCTGCCCATTTGCGCTTGATCAGCTCGGGGTTCACGAAGTAGTCGCGCACGTTGCGCCAGGCTTCATTGAAGATCTCGGTCCACTCTGCGCGCGGATCGACCTGCATCTGCATGTGCGCGGTGTCGAGCGTCTTGACCTTGGCCTGCTGGCTGAAGGCCGCCGGGCGCAGCACCCATTTGCCTTGCAGCTGATAGAGCAACGTCGAGCCGTCGGCCGACAGCGCGAAGCCGCTGCCGATGCCCGAAGCCAACGTCAATCCCTTGCGCTTCGCGAGGTTGTAGGCGCGAAGTTGCGGCACCTCCCCGGGGATGGCGCCCCCGAGTACTGGCACCGGCATGGTCGCGTAGTAGATGACGCCTTTGGACTCATCGATCTGCATGATGTTGGCGGCCGGTACGGGCACCTGAACCGCGCGCTGGATGAGCCCGGCGAAATCGATCTTGACGTGAAGCTTCTTCGGCTTGGTCTTGCCTTTGTGCTTGTCCTTGCCCTTGCTCTTATGAGGTTTCGCCTTGTGTGATCCGGCGGTGGGGCGCTGCGTGCGCGGCGCGAAGGGCGAGGGGGTGGCCGCCTGCAGCGTCGTCACGTACAGCCCGTCTGGCACGGCGCCCGAGGCGCCGAAGTTGTAGCTGGACAGGACGGGGTTGACGAGACGCGCGGACATGAAGAACAGGTACTTGCCGTTGTGCGAGAAGGCCGGGTGGCTGTCGCCGAAGTTCCCGCGGCTGACCTGATGCAGCGCGCCGGTGTCGACGTTGACGATGAACAGCGCGCGCAGATGGTTGGGCAGGTGCTTGGAAAACGCCAGCCAGCGGCTGTCGGGCGAGAACGCCACATCCTGGAATGCGCCCACGATCATTTGCCGGTCCGCGGTGACTTCCTTGCGCTTGCCGGTCTTGGCGTTGACCAGCCACAGCTGCTGGCGCGAATTGGTGTAGGTCAGCCAGCGGCTGTTCGGGCTCCACTGCAGCGGGCCCGAGTACGTCACGTCACCGTTGCGCGTCAACGCGCGCGCTGTGCCCTGGCCGTCCGCGGAGCGCACCATCACCTGGCTGTCGAGGCCGTCGGCGCGGATGTAGGCGATCCACTTGCCGTTCGGTGACCAGGCCGGATCCTTGTCGTTGCTTGCAACGCGGGTGCTGAGGTCCGTGGTGTGCCCATACTCGGCAGGCACCGTGAACAGTGCGCCCCGCGCGCTGAACACGGCAAGCTTGCCGTCCGGTGCGATGTCTGCCGCGCGGATCATCTTTGCGGCGGAGTACTCGTAGGGCAAGGTGTGCGTTCCACCCAGCGGTACCGTGACCGGCACCTGGCGCAGCTTGCCGGTCGCGAACGAGTACACGTACAGGCGCCCGCCGTCGGACAGGGCGATGCCGGTATTGCCCGCGCTCGGCCAGTCGATGTCATAGATTGGAAAATGCGTCACCTGGCGAGTGGAGCCGGTCTTGAGGTTCTTCGCCCAGAGATTGAGCACGCCTGCCGCTCCGCGGTCCGAGGCGAAGTAGAGCGTCTCGCCCACCCACATGGGGAAGGTATCCTCGCCCTTCCAATGAGTCAGCTGCGTGCTCTGGCCGCTCTTGAGGTTGTAGGTGAAGATATTATCGGCCTGTCCGCCGAAATAATGCTTGCGGTGGAATGGGCGCAGGATGCGCGAGAGCTTGTTATACGCGACCGCGGTGCCGCCGCTGTTGAAGGAGAGCGCGCCGGTCCAAGGCATCGGCAGGACGGTCGGCAGACCGCCGCTGACCGGCACTTCGAACGCGCGCTCGATCTGCGGATTGAAGCTCTCGCGGCGCGACAGGAACACGACATCGCGGCTGTCGGGCGTCCACCCGACCACGATGTTGTCCGGCATGGTCGCGATCTTGCCGTGCCTGGGCGCATTGACCGAGCGCCAAGTGAGCTGCCTGACCGGACCGCCGTCAATCGAGACGACGTAGACGTCGGTATTGCCGCGGTACCAGCCGGTGAACGCCACCCATTTGCCGTCGGGCGACACCATGGGGTGGGAATCGTGGCCGGAATCCGCGGTGAGCCGCACGGCCTCGCCGCCCAGCGCCGGGACTTTCCAGACGGAACCGCCAGCTTCGAATACCACGGTCTCGCCGTGGATGCTGGGATAGCGGATCAATGCCTGCACCGGACCGGGCGCGGCTTGGGCCTGCGCATCGTGCGGGAGCAGAAAAAGGCAGAGCGCGGCGCCGAGCGCGCCGGCCAGTGTCTTGAACGTCATTAAGCAATCCTCGTTTGCGACCCCAAGAGACGGCACAAGGGCCCGTTCATTGGGTCCCGTCGGTTCGAATTGATTTAGTGCCGGGGATTTTGCGCGCAAGGCCATTGGGTGGCAAGAGGCACGCGCCGCGTGCCGCGGCGTTTCGCGCCGGCGGCGCGGCCCCGAGAAGCCTATGTTGGAATCTTCCGCGCCGGTCAGGGACGCTAGGCTCAGTGTCGCGTCAGCGTCAGTTCGCGGCGATGGCGAATCAGGCCGGCCTCGAGACGGGCGAAGGCCAGGCTCTTTCGGCGGTAGCCCTCGAGCGGTATGCCCAGCAGGCGCGCGGCCGCCTTGACGCACGGCAGCGGTTCGGGATCAGATTTGACCCACCACGGACGCAGCTCGCGCAGGAAGATATTGACGGTGATCGGACCGACGCCATAGAAGAGGTCGAGGCGCGTCTCGAGGTCTCGGCAGTCGCGCGCCGAGGCGTGCAACTGGCGCAGGCTGCCGTGGTACTGCCCCTGCAGCATCGTGCAATCGCGCAGGATCTTGGTCGCGGTCTTGTGGTCGTAGCGCACGTAACCGCCCTCGCGCAGGACCGGCGTGACGAGAGTGTCCCAGCCGGCGGCGAGGATCCGCGCCGGGCTCAGCAGGCGATGGCGCGCGAAGCTCAGGTAAGTGTGCCGGGCGATGGCTTCGCTGATCCGTGCGCCGAGCAGCACGCTCGCGAGGAACCACTTGAACAGCTCGGCGTCGGTCCTCGCGGCGAGGCTGATGCCGAGCTCCTCGGAATACAGACGCGATCGGCGCAGCGCGGCCTCGGTCAGGTCGCTGCGCGTGAATTGCATGGGTGCGCGGCGGATGGATGATGCGCCTTGACGTGCACCCTGGCCGTGTATGCGTCCACCGAGTGACTGGGTCACGTGAAGACTCCGATGCGTCCCTGCCACGCTGCGGCGTGCGGCAACGGCTTCGCTCACTGCCGCGCTCACCCCAACGTGGGCTCGATCCAGATCACGGCCCGTCTGGTCCTCTCGCCCGATGGATGATGCAGCCAATTGCCAGGCGGCTCCGTCGGGCTGACCGACAGTGCGGCCCACTCGCTCTCGTCGAGAACTTCGGTATGGCCGTCGAAGCTCTCGATCTGCACGGTGCGCAGTGCATCATTGACGGCGATCACCTCGAACAGCTCACCGGAGTCCCACCGGACGTACCAGTGATTGAGACGAGGCAGAACCAGTGTCGAGTACATATCGGACTCCATCACGGCGGGCGGGTCGTGCGGCGTGTGGGCGCATCGATTTCCTGTTGAGTTCCGCTGAAGTGACCTAGACCTTCTCCGGTTTCCTGTCTGCCGATGGCGGTCCACGGCGTCCGCGCGCGATCCGACCCGGCGCACAGTATCCGGGCGAGAGCCAGAACGGCCATACGGGGATTCCACGAGCGGGGCCAACAGGTGCGCGGCGACGGTGAGCCGCCGATTGAGCTCATGCCGGCGGTCTCCGCGGCGCCCGGCCGGGCGCCCCGGCGCGCGAGCGGCTACATGCCCAGGGACTGGCGCATGGGCTTGCCCGCCTGCCGGTTGCGGATCCAGCGGTCGATCATGTGATTGAGGATGGTGAGCGGCAGGGCGCCGTGCTCGAGGATCGCGGCGTGGAAGTCCTTGATGCTGAACTTCGGGCCGAGGGCCTGCTTGGCCTTCTGGCGCAGATGGAAGATATCCATCTGGCCGATCATGTAGGACAGCGCCTGGCCGGGCCAGGCGATGTAGCGGTCGACCTCGGTGTTGATATTCTGGGTGCTGAGCGCGGTGTTCTGCTCGAAATAGCGCACCGCCTGCGCGCGGGTCCAGCCCTCGGAGTGGATGCCGGTGTCGACCACCAGGCGCACCGCCCGCCACATCTGCCAGTCGAGGTAGCCGAACTTGGAGTAAGGATTGTCGTAGAGGCCCATCTGGCCGCACAGCGACTCGGTGTAGAGCGCCCAGCCCTCCCCGTAGGAGCTGTAATAATCGAAGCGGCGGAATTCCGGCAGGCCCTTCAGCTCCATGGCGATCGGGATCTGCAGCTGGTGGCCCGGGCGGCCCTCGTGGCAGACCAGCACCTGGATGTCGTATTTCGGCCGGCTCTGCGGCTTGTAGAGGTTGACCGCGATGTAGCCCGCGACGCTGCCATCGCCGGCCGGCGGCACCGAGTAGGCCGGATAGGTGTCCGGCGCGAGCGAGGCGGGGATTGCCCGCACGCCATAGGGCACGCGCGGCAGGATCCAGATCGGAAAGTACCTCACCAGCAGCGGGTTGACGCGCATCGCGGCGGCGCGGTAAGCCTCGAGTAGGTGCGCGGGGCGTTTGTAATAGAAGCGCGGGTTGGTGCGTAGATAGTGCACGAACTGCTTGTACGTGCCCTTGAAGCCGATCTGGTCGAACACGCGCTGCATCTGCGCGCGGATCTCGGCGACGCGCTGCAGGCCGATCTGATGGATTTCGTGCGGCGTCAGGTCCGTGGTGGTGTACTTGCGCACCATGTAGGCGTAGTAGGCCTTGCCGTCGGGCAGCGCTTCGGCCGCGATGCTCGTGCGGCAGTGCGGCAGATAGTCGTGGTCGAAGTACTGCTGCAGCTTGCGATAGGCCGGCGTGACCGCCTGGGCGATCGCGGCTTTGGCCTCGGCGCGCAGCCGCGCCTGCTCGGCGGCCGGGATGAGCGTGGGCATTTTCCTGAACGGCGCGTAGAAGGGGCTGGCCGCCGGGCGGGATACGATGTTGGCGGCGATCTGGGCCCGCACGCCCTGCATCACCACCCGTGGTTCGGTCATGCCGTCCTTGACGCCCTGCCGCAGCAGCGCGATGGTCTCGTCCATGTAGGGCATGAGCGTGCGCAGGCGCTCGATGTAGTGACGGTAGTCGGCCAGGGTCCGCAAGCGCAGGGTGTGGGTGAGGGTCCGCAGCGTCTGAATCCCCCACAGCTCGTTCATCGGCATCAGATAGGTCTTCAGGTCGTAGCCCTGGACCCGGATCTCATAGCGGTACCTGAACAGGTCGTAGCTGATGCGGTCCTCCCGGTCGAGCTGGCTGCGATCGATGGCCGCGAGGCGCTTGAGCGTCTCGAGGTCCTCCTGGTGCTCCCGGGCGAGATTCGCGAGGCTCTCATTCGCCCATGACCCGTCATACTGATGAAAGCCGTCGGCGGAGGCTTCGAGCGGATGCTCGCGCATTTCCCGCTGCCACTCGGCGCGGAACAGCCGATGCAGGGCGACGGTCGCCACGTTCGCGGACGCTGCAGCGGCCGCAGCCGGTGGCGGCGCGCCGATCACGAGCACGGCGCAGAATGCGATCACGTTGAGCGCGCGAAGCATGACTCCCCCCGGTACGCTGGGTTTGCGCAGTGTACCGGCTCAATCCACGTGTGACGCGCCGGCGCAGTCTGCACGTGAGGCGCGATCCCACTGCCTGGGGCGGTGTCGGCCGATCCGGTGGGCGGGCTGCGCGAGGACAATCATCCCCCCGGGGTTGATGGCTCAGGGGGGGGCGATTGCCAGCCTCTTCGGT
>JAKCEJ010000078.1 GCA_021838065.1 Pseudomonadota bacterium | reverse complement strand
CGAGGTGAGATCGAGCAGCTTGACGAGGCGCTGCACGATGCTCAGCCCCAGGCCAAACCCGTCGCGGGCGGTGTGAGTCTCGACGCCCACCTGATAGAACTCGTCAAATATGTACCTGAGCTGATCTGCCGGTATCCCCACCCCCGTATCGAGCACTTCGATGCGAACCAGCGCCTGCTCGCGCAGACAGCGCAATCGCACACAACCCTGCCGTGTGTACTTGATAGCATTCGCAACGAGATTTCTCAAAATCTGTCCCACCAGAGATGGGTCGCTGTGGACGCAGTCCACGCATTCCTCGGCCTGCAGAGCGAGGCCCTTGCTTTGCGCGAGGCTTGCGAACTCGCGATGCAACTCATCAAACACTGCGGCCACGGCAAAGTCGGCCTGCTCCGGCTTGATTACTCCGGACTCAAGCTTGCTGATGTCGAGCAGCGCATTCAAGAGTCGCGACATCGTTCCGATCGCTTGCTCCTGCTGGTTGAGCGCATCGGTGGCGTCCGGCCCGGCCAATGTCCGGCGAAGAATGCCATTCAGAAGGGCGAGAGTCTGTACGGGCTGGCGCAAGTCGTGGCTGGCGGTGGCCAGAAACCGGCTCTTGCCCAAATTCGCGCGATCGGCATCTTCTCGCGCCGCCACGATCGCGATTTCCATCCGCTGCCGCTCGGTCACGTCGCGGATGACCGCGACGTGACTGCCGTCAGCGTCGCCAATGGGACTCACGCTCATCTCCACCGGAAACTCCGTCCCATCCTCGCGCCGGCCAATCAGATTCACTTCCGCACCGATCAACCGCACACCAAGCTCGCCCGGGCCCTCCTCTGTGTGTGCGATGTGTCCGCCCGGACAGCACTGCGGAACCAGCTGCCCCATGCTCTTGCCAATGACCCTCTCGGGCGAATACCCGAACAGAGCGATGACCTGTCTGTTCGCGAACCGGATTACCCCGAAATCATCGACGAGCATCATCGCATCTGGTGCGGCATCGAGTGCGCGGTGAGCGAGTTCGGCTGTCGAGTTTGTCATTGTCGCTTAACGATTCGGCTTGTCGCTTTGCCGACCCCTGCGAATTCAGCACGAATGTCATAGTGAAGCAGACCTTCGGCGCAGCGGTCTGTACGGGAGCGTACACAAGCGACGCATACGCAACGCGTGGACACAGGCGGCACACGCCGAGTGCTGCGAAGCTTCAACGGCATCACGACTGGAGCCGGGTGCCGCCTGCTTCGCCGTCGGCCTGGAACGAGATGCTTGCCGTCCCATCGCTTCCGCCGTAACAAGCGCGCATACTTAACTGATATTGAACGAGGAAAACAGAATATGAAGAAATACGCTGCCGGCGTTTGGATTGATCATCGCAAAGCGCTGATGGTTTTTGTCACCCCCGCCGGCGAAAGCTCGACACACATTCTCTCGAAGGTAGAAAGCCAGCTGCGTCGCTCAGGGGATTCGCCGATGAAGGGACGCTACGCTGCAGATCAGGTGCCAGCGGACGATAGTCGGCAGAAGGCGCTCACGGGAGAGCTCAACATCTACTACGATGCAGTGGTCGCGGCGCTTCGTAATGCCGGATCGTTCGTGATTTTGGGTCCGGGCGAGGCCAAGGACGAACTGAAGAAACGACTCGTGAAGAGCAAACTCGGGGGACGAGTATGCGCCGTCGAGACCGCGGACAAGATGTCCGATCGACAGATTGCCGCGAAGGTTCGTGAATATTTCCGCCAACCCCCGCGGCCGCGCAAAGGCAAGCGACGTGGTGGTCGCCCTCAGCCCAGTCACGGCACCTGATGTGCCGAGGTTGGAGCGCTGAGCAACCAGTTGAGCGGCAATAGGCACGTCGAATCATGAGGAGTGCGACAGTCGGCATTGAATCGCCGCGGAAGGTTTTCCAGGTGCATGGAGCATGCCGAGTGGGACAGGTTGTCCTCAAGAGACTCTGGTGCGGGTTCGGATGCTTGAGTTCCGCATGATCCTGAGTGCATATCGCCCGAGAACTGAGCGGATCGGGCGAACGCGAGCGGGATGCACCCCGCAAACACACAACTGCGTCGCGATGACGTTCCGCCGCAGCACATCACGGGCGAGCGCGATGGACCTCAGTCGTGCTTGACGATCTTGACGCTGCTGCGCACTTGGTTACGCGAGCGCTGGAGCGCGCAATCGCCTGGTCTGCCGCCTGCCGGCTTGGGGCGGCTCCGCTCAGCGTACGACGGCATTCTTGGTCGTATCGACAAGGGTCCGAGGCCGCCCACGTCTCGCAAAATGTCGTGGCGGCATTCGGCCGGCACCCGAAGCTGGAACAGCGCGGTGCCGACCAGACCGTCATTGCCGCTACGACCCGCCCTTCAGCGCGTGACGGAATTGCCGCAGGAGGTCGACACCGACCACGGGCACAATCGCGCCGAGTGATGCCACCGAGGCGCTTACGGTGAAATCTTGCTGCGCAGATCCCCCCATGGAGCGGACGACGAGCCATTCACTGACCAGTGCACCGGTGGTGCCGATGACGATATTCCGTGTGAGGGAGAAACGCCCATCGGAGCGGCAAGTCGTCCGGCTGAGCTTCCACCCGATGTATCCACCCAATACGGCGAACAATAGGAGGTTCATGGTCGAGTTCCTCGACAGCGTGCCAGTGCAGTGCGCCGCTCCGACCGCGAGGCGCGTTGGGTCAAGATGCACCATACTGTCGCTGCTTTCGGTGCTCTGGCGCACACAGGCCACCGTGGCGCTTCGAAGGGGACTCCGGGCATCGTACGCGGTGCAGGCCGCGCGTTCAGACATGGGCGCAGAGTACTGCGCCCGCGGAGACGCCCGCTCACCCGGCATCCCGCTGTCCATTGATCGCGGCAGGAGGTTAGTATCCCGAGTATTCCGGCGGGATCAGGTTGGACCCAGCGAGCGCCGGCAGGCCGCCCGGCAGTCGATTCGCGGGGCGCATGGTCAATTCGGCCGCAACGGAGGATTAAGGTTATGGCAGAGCAATCGTCGGATGCATTCGTCTTTTTCGGCGCGACCGGAGACCTGGCCTTCAAGCAGATATTCCCTGCGCTGCGGGGCTTGATTCGCGACGAGAAATTCGACGTTCCGATCATCGGCGTGGCGAAGGCTGGCTGGCAACTCGAGCAATTCAGGGCACGCGCCAGGGACAGCCTCGATCACCACGGTGGGGTGGATCCGGATACACTGCGCAAACTGCTGGACCTGCTGCGCTATGTGGACGGGGATTATGCGGATCCAGCGACTTTTTCGCGCCTGCGCCAAGAGCTGGGCGCGGCGCAGCGGCCGCTGCACTACCTCGCCATTCCGCCCACCCTGTTTGCGACGGTGGTCGAAGGGCTGGCCGCGAGCGGCTGCGCCGCCAACGGACGAGTGGTGGTCGAAAAGCCTTTCGGCCATGACTTCGCCTCGGCCGTCGAACTGAACGGAATCCTGCATCGGTGCTTTCCGGAGGAGGCCATCTTTCGCATCGATCATTACCTCGGCAAGGAACCGGTGCAGAACATTCTGTACACCCGCTTCAGCAATCCCATGTTCGAGCCGATTTGGAATCGCACCTACGTACGCAGCATCCAGATCACCATGGCCGAACGCATCGGAGTGCAGGACCGCGGCCAGTTCTACGACGCCACCGGCGCGGTGCGCGACGTAGTTCAAAACCACCTGCTGCAGGTTCTCGCGATACTCACCATGGATCCGCCGACGGGCGAGCAATCCGAGGCGGTGCGAGATGAGAAGGTCCGGTTGCTGAAGGCGGTTCGTCCCATTGCGATCGGGGACACCGTGCGCGGTCAGTATACCGGCTATCGCTCGGTGCCCGGCGTGCGCCCCGACTCGTCAACCGAGACCTTCGTCGCTGTCCGGCTCTATATCGACACCTGGCGGTGGGCCGATGTGCCGATTTACCTCCGAGCCGGCAAGAAGATGCCGGTCACCGCCACCGAGGTGTGGGTCGAGTTCGGCAGGCCACCGCGCGAGACTTTCGCAGAACGCGTGAGTTCGGTTTCCAGCCACATGCGCATGCGCATCAGTCCCGACATCGACATCGGCCTCGGCTTGCGCGTGAAGCAACCGGGCGAGCACATGGTGGGAAAGGACGTTGAGCTGATTCTCACGCGCAGCGGCGCGGCCAATCTACCGCCCTATCAACGTTTGCTGGGCGATGCGCTGCGCGGCATCGGCCAACTCTTTGCACGCGAGGACTTCGTGGAGGCGCAGTGGCGCGTGGTCGAGCCGATCCTCGGCGACGTGGCGCCACTGTATTCATACGAGGCGGACACGTGGGGGCCGCAGGAGGCCGCTCGCCTCGTGGGCCCGGAGGGCGACTGGCTGAATCCGGCACCGCCAGCTCTAGCGCAGGCTCAGGACACTGCGAATCTCCGGTAGGACCACCTGGGGCGGGCGTGGGCGCTCGGATTTCGATCGTGCCCGCGGCTCGCTAGCCGCGCAGCCCGTCATTCCCGCTGCTGCCGACGGCAGTTCGGAAGACGTAGTCCCAGAACGGGCTCGTCACGCCGTAATATCCCGGCCGCTGGGCCAGTTCGATGAGCCGCGCGTGATGCAGTCCATGCCAGTGCTTGCGCCGCCCCAGCCAGCCGCCTGCGGCGCCCCAGTGGTGCACCGCGTGGTGCGTAACCGAGTAGGCGAAATCGCCGACCACCACTCCGAACGTGAGCGCGCAAGCGGGCCACGGACCTAGGATGAGCCACGCGGGCAGATAGCTCAACGCGGCGATAGAAACGACACTGGCGACTGTCGGCGCGTAGATCCTCGCCGCTGGCCGCCGGTGATGCTCCGCGTGCCACGTGCTGAACGGCTTCACGCCGTGCAGAACGAACCGATGCACCCCATATTCCATGAACGTCCAGCTGGCAAGGCCGAGTGTGGCCCAGGCGACATTCTCGATCAAGCGTGCGCGCGGGCTCATGAGCAACAGAAGCGCCCCAAGACCTATGGATGCACCACCGAGGACTGCGAAATCGGCTCGATAAGCGGACTTACTGTGCTCCAACGTAAACAAAGGCGTGCAACTCCTCGATCGGACCGTGTGAGCATCCCAGCGTCCGCTGGTCGCATTCCTCCTCAGCACTATAGCCGCCCGATCTTCCGCACTCTGTGCGCCTGCGCACCGACATCGCCGGGATGCACAGGCAGGCTGTGAGTCCACTCGACAGATGCGTGCCGCTCCGTGACCCTCACCCGGCTCGCCTCACAGCCGGAGTTCCTCATGCCATCGGTGTCGTGGATCGTCCTGGGGTCCATTGCCGGCGTCGTCGCCGGCCGAATCGTCAACTCGACCGCAGATGGCATCATGATCGACATTCGTTTGGGATCGTCGGCGTGATCACTGGCGGGTGGTTAATCCGCTTGTTCGGGATGGCACAACTGACCCGACTCAATTTGCATGGCGCGGGAGGCGCGGACCTCGTGGCTGTGGGGGTCCTCATCGCCTACCGCACGACGTTTCACCTCCCTCGCCACGGATCCGCGTGATTCACCGGAGGAATTTGATCGGATGGACGCTGCCGGCTGCGCTTGTCTCTTGGGCGCGTGGTTCGCGCCTGTGATGATATCCGCCAACACCGACTCCCCGGCCCCATATCCGGACATCGAGTCGCAGCCTGCGCGCGAGCGAGAGCACCTCGACGTCTGGGAAATCTGAGGGCGGCGCATCGGCTCCCGTTTCGTCAACCAGGAGACCCTCATGGCGGTCGAACAGGCCCACATTCACATCATACCCAAGCCCTGGGGCCGCACCGACCTGAGGCCGTGGAACGCCTATCACGACCCACTGGCAGCGATCGGAGAAGTCTGGTTCGAGCGCGCCGATCCGTCGGCACCCGTGCCGACCCTGCTGCTGAAACAGATTTTCACCGACGAGTCGCTCTCGATTCAGGTGCATCCGGATGAGGCGCTCGCGCGCTCAATCGGTCTGGTGCACGGCAAGTGCGAAGCGTGGTACGTCCTATCCGCCACGGCGGATGCACGCATTGCCGTGGGATTGAAGCAACAGCTGAATCCGGCTCAGTTGCGAGCGTGCATCCGCGACGGCACGATCGCCGAACAAGTTCAATGGCGCGCGGTGCGAGCCGGCGACTCCACTTTCGTGCCCCCGGGCACGATACACACCATCGGGGCGGGGCTGGTCATCGCCGAGATCCAGCAGAGAACTGACGCGACGTTCCGGCTCTTCGACTACGGCAGGCCGCGGGAGCTTCACATCGATATGGCCGTGGCGGCTGCATGCGCCCGTCAGTCCGAGCAGCACACCTCCCCGCGCAAACTGACCGCGGCAAGAACATTGCTCGCTGCCAGCCCGCATTTCGTGCTCGAGCGCATGACGCTCGCGCCCGGGGTGGTGCGGGAACTGGACGCTGCAGCGGAGACCTGGCTGTTCATTCTCGCCGGCGCGGGCCGGGTGGATTCGTTCGAGGTCGAAGCGGGCAATGCCGTCTTTCTCGAGAGCGAGCCCGCCCGCATCGAAGTTGGACCGAATCGCCTTCAGTGCCTTGTTGCATATGCTCGTTCCGTTCCGGCGCCGTATCTGCTCCGGCGCATGAACGGCATGCGCGTGCCTGATCCTGCCCGCGGTGCGTCGCGAACGTCTTTGCGAATAGAGGCGGCACCTGTCAGCCGAGCCGTTCCTGCCGAGGGGGCGCCGTGAGCTCCCCCGGGCGATTCGCGTTGGTTGGTAATTCGCTCCCGCGACGCTGCGGCATCGCCACCTTCACCACCGACTTGCAGCAGTCCATCGAGAAGTTGCCGCCGCACGAGCGATGCGGGATCGTGGCCATGACCGACGACGGGCGCGCCTACGACTACCCGCCCGCTGTGTGCCTTCAGATCAATGATCGACGGTTCGAGGACTACACGGATGCAGCCGATATCCTGAACCGCGCGCGGTGCAAAATCGTGTCGCTGCAGCATGAATTCGGTATCTTCGGTGGCGAGGCGGGCAGCCACATCACAGCGCTGACCGCGCGGCTGACCATGCCGCTCATCACCACATTCCATACTGTGCTCGAGCGGCCGACGCCGGCGCAGCGGCGCGTCCTCGGGGAGATTGTCGAGGCTTCCGCGCGAGTCATCGTCATGGCCGAGAAGGGCCGGGAATTGCTGCGTTCCGTATACGAAGTCGCGGCCGGGAAGATCGTGGTCATTCCGCACGGAACTCCAGACGGCGCGTTCGTCGAGCCCGATGAGGCGAAGTGCGCCCTCGGCTTCGCGGGCCGTCCGGTCATTTTGACTTTCGGCCTGCTCTCGCCCAGCAAGGGTGTCGAAGTGATGATCGACGCGATGCCCGAAGTCTTGAAGAGCTGCGCTGCGGCGGTATACGTCGTGCTCGGCGCGACGCATCCGAATCTGCTCCGTGATCAAGGCGAAGCCTATCGGAACAGCCTCGTGGCGCGGGTGCGCGAGCTTGGAATCGAGAACCATGTCGTGTTTCTCGATCGATTCGTCGATCAGGCGACGCTGCTGAAATTCATCTCAATGTGCGATGTCTACGCCACTCCGTATCTCAACGAAGCGCAGCTGACATCGGGAACCCTGGCCTACAGCTTCGGCTTGGGAAAGGCGGTCGTCTCGACGCCCTATTGGCACGCGCGCGAGCTGTTGAGAGACGGGCGCGGCGTGCTGGTTCCCTTTGGTGATGTCGCGGCGCTCGGCAGCGAGACTGCGGCATTGCTGAGCGACGGGCCCAGGCGACTCGCAATGCGCCAGCGCGCCTACGCGGAAGGCAGGTCGACAATATGGCCGAGAATCGCCGAGCGCTACTGCGCGCTGTTCGAGAGTACCGGCGGCAGCGCTCGGTGGCGCCACACTGCGCGCAAGACCCAGGAGCTCCGCACAGATCGTCGCGCCTCTCAGGGTGTCCGGGCGGCGCCGATCGGACATTTGCTATCCCTGTGTGATGATACTGGCCTGCTCCAGCATGCGGCGCATTCCGTTGCGGATCGCTCGCATGGCTATTGCACGGACGACAATGCGCGCGCCCTGCTGCTCGCCTGCGCCGTCGAGCGGGCCGGGGAGTCGCCCCTGCCTGAGACCTTGACGAACCGGTTCGCCGCATTCGTGCAACATGCCTGGAATCCCGCCACCAAGCGCTTTCGCAATTTCATGGGCTTCGATCGGCGCTGGCACGGCGAGCCGGGGTCCGAGGACAGTCACGGGCGTGCGCTGTGGGCCCTCGGCGAGTGTGCCCGCGCCGGTCGCGGGGAGCCGCGCCGGCGCTGGGCTGCGGCCCTGTTCGCCGAGGCACTGCCCATCGTGGAGAGCTTTCTCTCGCCGCGCGCCTGGAGTTTCGCGCTGCTCGGCCTGGATGGCTACTGCGCCGCAGGCGCACAGCACGCTGATTCCTGGGGCATGCGAGAGCTGCTCGCTGACCGATTGCTGGGCCTCATGGAGGCGGTCGAGAGCGCCGATTGGCAGTGGTTCGAGGAAGGGCTCGCTTATGACAACGCGCGCCTGCCGCAGGCCCTGATCGTGACGGGATACGCGATCGGGACGCCGCGTCACCTGCGCGCCGGCCTGCGTTCACTGCGCTGGCTCATGAGCCTGCAGACGACAGCGGCGGGCTGCTTCAGGCCCGTCGGCTCGATGAGCTTCGGCGCCAAGCGAACGGTCCCGCTCGCCTACGACCAGCAGCCCTTGGAAGCCGCGGCCTCGATCTCCGCGTGCTTCGCTGCGTGGCGTGCCGACGGTGATGATGCCTGGCTGGCGCACGCAGAGCGGGCCCTCGCATGGTTCTTCGGCGACAACGATCTGTCTTTGCCGCTGATCGACCTGGACACCGGCAGCTGCCGCGACGGCCTGCATCCGGATCGCCCCAACGAGAACCGGGGGGCCGAATCCGTCGTCTCGTATCTTCTCAGTCTCGCCGATATGCGACAGCTCGACCGCTTGAGCACCGCCCGTCCGATCCAACCGCCGCAGCTCACTGCCGACGCCGATGGCTTCGCGTGACCGCCGAGCGATACGGAGATACCTTGTCATCGCCCACGCTAGTGAACCGTCAGGCACTGCACCTGAGTCCCGACCCGACCAGAGTGGTCATGCGTCACTTCAAGCCGAGCACCGAGCCTCGCAACCTCACCCCGACGGATACGAAGCGGGTGACGCACATTGTCGATCGGGTCCTCGCTCTCGATCCCGACACCGCTTTGCGGCAGCTCACGGACGTGCTGGAGAACTTCGAGGGCCGCCACCGGCGGCTGCTCGCGACTTTCGAGACGCGTGCCGACGCCATGGAAGTCGTTCACTCCGTGCACAGTCCCCTCACGCAGGTGCAACGCCAACTCGTGGGCGCCTACTTCCTGCACGAGTACTCCTTCGAAGCGGCGGCGCTGTTCAATCCGAGCATCGTCGCGCACCCGGACCAGTCCGGCGTGGCGAGCGGTGCGCGCCGCTTCATACTCAGCCTGCGGGCTGTGGGGGAAGGTCATGTGTCCTCACTCACATTCCGGTCGGGAATGATCGCGGCCGATGGCACCGTGACCGTAGACCCCACCGCGCGGCTGGCTTCGATTCCCCACCTGCAGCGGGTAGTCCCCGGCATGCGCAGCGACTGTATCGAAGTGGTATTCCAGCCCGACGGCGACATCAGCGAGCGCGTCATCTTCCCGGTGACCGCGGCCCAGTCGAACGGCATCGAGGATGCCCGGTTCGTCGAGTTCGACGACGGCAGCCGCAAGACTTTCTACGCGACCTACACTGCCTACAACGGCAGGTCGATCCGCTCGGAGCTTCTCGAGACCACCGATTTCGAGCACTTCAGCATGACGGCCCTGACGGGTGCGGCTGCGCGCAACAAGGGCATGGCCCTCTTCCCGAAAAAGATCAACGGCCACTACGCCATGATCGGGCGGCAGGACAACGAGAACCTCTACCTCATCTACTCGGATGACTTGTACTCCTGGGAGGAGGGTGTCGCGCTGCTCGCGCCTCGATTCGCCTGGGAATTCGTCCAGATCGGCAATTGCGGATCGCCGATCGAGCTCGAAGAGGGCTGGCTGCTGCTCACTCACGGTGTCGGACCGATGAGACGATATTCCATCGGAGCGGCGCTGCTCGACAAAGAGGACCCGGCGAAGGTGCTCGCCCGCTTGCCCGAGCCGCTGCTGCGACCCGAGCGATCGGCCCGCGAGGGCTACGTCCCGAACG
>JAKCEJ010000077.1 GCA_021838065.1 Pseudomonadota bacterium | reverse complement strand
ATGCCGGCCGGCGGCTCCTCGCAGCGAGGTTGCTCGTGGCGCACAGTCTTGGCGGCATGTCGGCTCGGACTTGAGCCTCAAGACAACCTGTGAGCCAGACAGCCGGCAGGCGCGGCGCCGCCGCGCCGGCATGACGTCATGATCGGCGCAGCGTGTGTCGCACTGTGGAATCGGACGCTGCGCAAAGGAGCAATTCGGCGGGCTCGCAGCTACGCGACCAGGGGATGTGACGCCAGGTATTCCTCGAAGGTGCCGTTGAAGTCCTCGATCGTTCCGTCCGGCTTCAGCTCGATGATTCGCTTGGCAAGACCGCTGACGAATTCCCGGTCGTGGGAGACGAAGATCAGCGTGCCGGGATACAGCTCGAGCGCTGTCTGCAGAGACTCGATGGTTTCCATGTCCATGTGGTTCGTGGGCTCATCCATGACCAGGACGTTCGGCTTGTTCAGCATCAGCTTGCCGTAGATCATGCGGCCCTTCTCGCCACCCGAGAGCACCTTGACCGACTTCTTGACCTCATCGCCGGAAAACAGCAACCGTCCGAGCGTCGCGCGCACGATCAGGTCGTCGTCCGCCTTGCCCGTCCACTGCGACATCCACGTGAACAGGTCGACCTTCTCGGCGAAATCTGCCTGCGGATCCTGCGGCATGTAATCGGGTTCGGCGTTCTCTGCCCAGGTGATTTGGCCGGCGGTCGGTTTCAGTTCGCCGATCAGGCAGCGCGCCAGGGTCGTCTTGCCCACCCCGTTAGCTCCGATGATGGCAATCCGCTCACCGGCCCGGATGTTGAAGCGGACTTTCCGCAAGACATCGACTTCCGACCCCGGATATCGGAATGAGAGACCGTCGACCGAGACCGCAGAGTGGTACAGCTTCTTGCGCTGTTCGAAGCGGATGTACGGGTTCTGCCGCGAAGAAGGGCGCACCTCCTCGAGTTTGATCTTCTCGAGCTCTCTGCGGCGCGAGGTCGCCTGGCGCGCCTTCGACGCGTTCGCCGAGAAGCGGCGCACGAATTCCTGCAGATCCGAAATGCGGTCGTGCGCCTTGGCATTCGCTGCTTCCACGCGTTGGCGCGCCTGCAGCGAGGCCAGCATGAAGTCGTCGTAATTGCCCGGATAGATTTTCAGTTGCTGGTAATCCAGGTCCGCGACGTGCGTGCAGACTTGGTTCAGGAAGCGTCGATCGTGGCTGATGATGATCATGGTGGCGTCATAATCGTTGAGCACGCCCTCGAGCCACCGGATCGAGTGAATGTCGAGATTGTTGGTCGGTTCATCGAGCAGCAGCACGTCCGGCTTCGAGAACAGAGCCTGCGCCAGCAGCACCCGCAGCTTCAATCCGGGCGCCACCTCACGCATCGGCCGCTCATGCAGCGATTCATTGATCCCGATGTCGCTGAGGATACTGCTGGCGCGCGCCTCGGCGTCATAACCGCCGTACTCGCCGAATCTCACCTCGAGCTCCGCCGCCTTCATGTAATCCAGGTCGGTCGCGTTCGGGTCGGCGTAGATTCGATCCCGCTCCTGCATGGCACGCCACATCTCGAGGTGGCCTTGCATCACCACGTCGAGCACACGCTCATCCTCGTAGGCAAATTGATTTTGCCTGAGGGTGCCGAGGCGTCTCCCGGGTTGCAGCACCACATCGCCCACGCTTTGCTCGAGTTCGCCGCTCAGGATCTTCATGAGCGTCGATTTGCCGCAACCGTTGGCGCCGATCAGGCCGTAGCGATTGCCATCGGTGAATTTGGCGGTGACTTGCTCAAACAGGGGTTTGGCCCCGAACTGCATCGTGACGTTGAATGTGGAGAGCATGTCCGTCCGTTCAAATGGTGCGGGCCAGGACCCGCCTGTACCTCGTACGTCATGCCGCTCGTACAGGGTCGAGGCGCGACGATCGTGAGGTCATACCCCGTCCTGCCGGGTGACCGGCGGCCGTCAGTTGCGAATGGGCCGGGGTGCCGCGCGGGGTGGCTCGCTGCGGGCCGCGCAGTCTAGTCGATGGGCGGCCTGCGTGCAACCAACTCGCTGGCACGGCTGGGCCGCTCTAGGGAATCCTTGCGCAGGCGGTAGCGAGCGCAGTCGTGGGTGAGTCATTGGGTCGGATCAGCATGCTTTTCGGCCCCGAACGCGCTGAGGAAGCCCGCCTGGCGGCCTTTGACGGCCACTCTGGCGGGTTCCCCCGCTCAGCATCCACATGTTGCCTGTGGCCGCAGCAGCCGCCTGACCGTGTACCAGTTTGCCAGCGCAGAGGCGGCGAACAGCCAAGCACACCGCTTGGCCAGGCCCCGGTAGCGCGCCTGGGTGACATCCCGGAGAGGCTCCGCGACGTGAATGGCGTGCACCCCGCGAGCCCGGGTGGCCGAGCGCAGACGGTTAAGCCGACGCTGGTGGTCGGTCAGGGGGGGCGTCCGGCGTTCAGGCTCTCTCCAGAACGCGCGAGCATCGTCGGACGACATCTCCCAAATGCCCGGAAGCGCAACCGCGCTTCCATTATGTGGCGGCAGCCTCGTGGCAGTCAGAGCCCTTGAGCGCCACGATTGCCGCAACTCCGATTAGAGCCAAAACACGGCGTTCACGGCGCGAGGTTCGGCCGGACCCGCTGCATAAGATCCGAGACCGACTGGCGAATGGGGCGGTCCTGCGACGGATCTGCGAGCGTGCACAGCCACAGAGGATCAACCTCATCCTCATCAATGAGATCGCATGACAGTCCCGTCAAAATGCGCCGGGCCGACAGCGGCAATTCCTCCGGGATGCGCCTGCCGCTCAGCGTTGCCCAAAGACCGGTCCAGCAGCGTGCCACGGTCCAGGGGTTGTAACCCCCTCCTCCGAGTACGACGGCGGCCGGCGCAAGGTCAATCAACTCCTCAACCGTTTTCCACAGCGCGCCGTTGCTCAATTCCATCCCGCACAACGGGTCACCGGCGAGCCCGTCCGCTCCGCAGGTAATGACTACCGCCTGCGGTCGAACATCGCGCGCGTAAGGCAACACGGCGGCGTGCATTAGAAATCGCAACTCCGCATCGTGAAAACCCTTGGGCACCGGAAAATTGACCGACCGACCGCCACCACGATCCTCCGCGCCGCCGGTGAACGGCCAGCGACCCGCCTCGTGAATCGAGAGAGTATAAATGCGCGGATCGTCACACACGGCATCCTGGACGCCGTCACCGTGATGGGCGTCGAGATCGACGTACAGGATCCGACTCAAACCGCGCTCTACAAAGCGACGCAGTGCAAATACCGGATCATTGAAGTAGCAGAACCCACTGGCGCGGTCTGGTCGCCCGTGGTGAGTGCCGCCGCTCGGGTGAAACACGATGTGTCCCTGCAGCGCAAGCTCCGCGGCAAGCAAAGAGCCTCCCACCGTAGCCGCCGCTCTGGAAAAGAGACCAGGAAACAGCGGATTCTCTCGAGTTCCAATCCTGAAGCGCTCGCGTATCTGCACGCTGGCGACACCGGCCGCCTCAGCCTCGCGCAGCGCCGCAATGTATGCGGCGTCGTGGAATTGGCTCAACTCAGCCTCGGTCGCTCGGGGACTCTCGCGCAGCTGGCCGTAATCGAGCCATCCCAGCTCCTCGCACAGCGCGAGCACCGTCGCCACGCGCGGAATCGCAAGGGGATGATCGCTCCCGAAGCCTGGCGCCTTCGCCGCGGCACTGCCGATGAGCACCGCCGAACGGCCTGATCGCATGCGTTTCAATTCCTAGTTAAGTGATTCTGGCGACGAGCAATTTATCGGAAATGGCCGCTCGCCGATTGATGAATCGCACGGTCGAGAGCCGCCGAATCCGGCCACGGATCGGCATGGACCCACCGGCTGCCGAATGGGGAGGCATGGTCATGAAGAGACGTTCAGGATCGGATCGAGTTCCTCTGAGGCGGTGATCCGAGAGCCGCGATGGGCATCAGCAGGATGCGTCCATTGAGCCGGTACGACAAGTTCGCCGATGCGGCGCTCGGGATCGTTTGCATCACACAAGAAGACTGCGAAGAGCTCTGTCTCAATTTCCGCCTCGCCTGAACGCTCTGCGACGTTAACCCTGCGAGCGCGATGGCCGCCGCGGAGTGATCGACCCAAGAGCACATCCGGCACTGCCGTTGCCTTGCGATTTCAGCAACGTCCCCGGAACGCCACCCTGGGCGCTCGCAGCCGACGGTCCGCGATGAGACGGTAATCGCGGTTGAGTCAGGCTTGCAAGCACACTGTCCGCTGCAGGATTCGACGAACCACCCTCGGATCGGACCCACAGAGCCCCGGTCGACCATCGTTACCGTGTTCTATTCCGGCACCAACCCCAATCATCACTTCTCCATCGAGTGGGGTCGCTGCCGCATGCTTAGAGATCGGCTCCATGGACCGGGGCCGCGGACCATCGGCTTGAGACTTTTGGATGAGCAGGGAAACGATGCTGCGATCAAGCAAGATACGAAGGTGATTAAGGTGCCTCTTGCGCGGCTGTCCTGCAGGCCGGCGACCGTGACGCTGTGGATTCCGCCCAACTCCTACATCAGCGTTCATATTCCTTAGCAGCGACAGCCGGGACCTGAACGTTCACCCCGGTGACTGTATGGCCGTCAGGATTCCCTGCAGAATGAGCACGGGGCTCGGCGGGCAGCCCGGCACAGCCACGTCCACCGGGATGACGTTCGAGACCCGCCCCAGCGAGGCGGGGCATTCCCCGAGCATGCCGCCCGTGCAGCCACAGTCCCCCAGCGCCACGACCAGTTTGGGATCCGGCGTGGCCGCATAGACTCGCTTCAGCGCTGCTTCCATGTTCTTCACCACCGGCCCGGTGACCAGCAGCAGGTCCGCATGGCGGGGGCTCGCGACGAAGCGAATGTTGCAGCCCTCCAGGTTGTAATACGGGTTGCCGAGCGAGTGGATCTCGAGCTCGCAGCCGTTGCAGGACCCCGCGTCCACGTGACGGATGCACAATGCGCGGCCGAGCACCGCGGCAATTCTCTCGTCAATCGCGCGGCGCACGCGCAGCAGCTCCTCGGGCCCTGGCGGCAGCTCCGACACGAGGCCGACGGAAGCGATCTTGCGCAGCGTCTTGAGCATTCTCTACAGATCCACGCCGCTGTAGGTGAGATTGAACGATTTGTTGATCAGCGGGAAATCCGGCACGATGTTCCCCACGATCGCGTACTCGAGCGCCGGCCAGTTCTGCCAAGAGGGATCGTGCGGGTGGCAGCGGCGGATCGAGCCCTCCGGCCCCGCCTGCAGCGCCACGAGTACCGGCCCGCGCCACCCCTCGATGAGACCCACGCCGAAGGCATCGGCGGGCGGCGCATCGACCGTTGCCGCGTGCTCCCCTCCGGGCAGTGCCGCCAGCAGCCGCCGCAACAGCCGGCCGGACTCCTGTGCCTCCTCGAAACGAACCGCCACCCGTGCCGCGACGTCCCCGCCCTGGTGCACGATCTTCGCAACCGCCAGCTCCGTGTAGGGCGCGCACGGCAGATCCACGCGCGCATCGCGCGCCTGCCCGCTGGCGCGCCCCGCGAGCCCGAGCACGCCGAGCCGGGCGGCAAGCTCTGGCGCCAGGCAGCCGGCGCCCGTGAAGCGATCGCGCACGCCCTCATGCTCGTCGTAGATGCCGCGCAATTCGATAATCTCCGCGCAGACGGTGCGCACCACTTCGGCCAAGGCACGCGCCGCCTCTGTCGACACATCCACTGCCACCCCGCCCGGCACGACGATGTCGAACAGATAGCGCCGGCCGAACGCGGCCGACACCGCCCGCAGCAGATCCTCCTTGAGGCGGGAGAACTGCGCGAGTCCGAACGCAAACCCCGCATCGTTCCCGAGCGCCCCGAGGTCGCCGAGATGATTGGCGAGCCGCTCGAGCTCGAGGCACACCGCGCGAAGCCAGGCCGCCCGCGGCGGCAACACACCGCCGCTCATGCCCTCCAGAGCCTGGCAATAGGCCCAGGAAAACGCCACTGCGGAGTCACCCGAGACGCGCGCGGCCAGCCGATGCGCCTGCAGAATGGGCAACTGCGTGAAGCGCTGCTCGAGGCCCTTGTGCACGTATCCCAGATGCTCCTCGAGCCTCAGCACCTTCTCGCCCACCACCGAGAAGCGGAAGTGCCCCGGCTCGATGGTGCCGGCATGGACCGGTCCGACGCCGATCTCATGGACACCCTCCCCGTCCACCCGCACGAACTCATACGGCGCAGCGTGATTCAGCCAGGGCCTGAGGTCGGGGTCGCTCGAGCGTACGCCGGAGAGGTCGAAGGCGGCGCGCTGCAGGCGGGATGCGGCAGGAAAGAGGTCCTCGAGGCCCGGGTAGTAGACGGATCCGCCGCCGGAGGGCAGCGCGAGCTCCGCGACCAGGACTCCCGCATCCGTGAGATACGCGCCGTAAACCGCCGCATCGCCTGCCGGCTCACGGCTTACCCACAGCGCGTGCAGCAAGCCGCCCGAGTCGGCGACATCGCTTGCCACCTGCAGCCATTGCGCGGCGTCGACGCCGACGCCGCGCACGCTAGATGCGCCAACAATCTTGTGCGCGCGGTCCCACCAACGCTTCAGCGGCATCGGCCGCTCCTCGGTCGGCGCATCATGCCGTCCATCACTACGGCCCCCCGATCAGGTGCGCGGCCGCGCGGTACCAGTCGGCGAGGTACGGCGGAATATACAGGCCCAGCAGCAGCACGATGGCGAGGTGGGCGAACACCGGCAGCAGAGCCGGCGGGTGCGGCAGCCGCCGCCCGGTGGTCTCGCCGAACACCATGGGCTGCACCTTGGAGAAGATGGCCGCGAAAGCCACGGCGAGCCCCGCCAGCAGAATGGGCGTGGCCCAGGGCTGAGTGCGCATGGCCGTCGTCAGGATCAGAAACTCGCTGGTGAACACCCCGAAGGGCGGCACGCCGAGGATGGCGAGCGAGCCGAGCATCAGCCCCCAGCCCACGGAGGGCGAGAGCGTGATGAGGCCGCGGATGCCGTCGATCAGCTGCGTGCCGGTCTTCTGCGCGGCGTGACCGGCGGTGAAGAAGATCGAGGATTTCGTCAGCGAATGCACTGTCATGTGCAGCAGCGCCGCGAAGTTCGCGATCGGCCCGCCCATGCCGAAGGCGAAGGTCGCGATGCCCATGTGCTCGATGGAGGAATACGCGAACAGCCGCTTGATATCGCGCTGACGCCACAGCAGGAGCGAGGCGAGCACCACCGAGAGCAGCCCGAAGCCCATGAGCATCATCGATGGGAGTTCGGAGTGCAGCGAGCCCGCCACGAGCACCTTGCTGCGCACCACCGCGTAGAGGGCGACGTTGAGCAGCAGGCCCGAGAGCACGGCCGAGATCGGCGTCGGGCCCTCGGCATGGGCATCCGGCAGCCAGCTGTGCAGCGGCACGAGGCCCACCTTGGTGCCGTAGCCGATCAGCAGGAACACGAACGCCAGCGCCAGCACCGTCGGCTCGAGCTGACCCTTCACCGCATCGAGATGCGTCCACAGCAGCGCCGTCATGCCCTGCGCGCCGAGCACTTTCCCGGCCGCGACGTACAGCAGGATGGTCCCGAACAGCGCCTGCGCGATGCCGACGCCGCACAGGATGAAGTATTTCCAACCCGCCTCGAGACTCCCCGGGGTGCGGTACAGAGTCACCAGCAGAACCGTCGAGAGCGTGGCGCCTTCCATTGCCACCCACATCAGGCCCATGTTGTTGGTCGTCAGCGCCAGCAGCATGGTGAACATGAACAGCTGATACATGCTGTGGTAGAGCCGCAGCCTGCCGGCAGTCAGGCGCCCGTGCTCGAGCTCCACGCGCATGTAGGGACGCGAGAACAGCGAGGTGGTCAGCCCCACGAACGCCGTCAGCGCCACCAGGAAGACGTTGAACGGATCGATGAAGAACTGCTCGCTCCCGAGCAGCAGATCGCCGTGACGGATGACCCGCACCACGAGCGCGCAGGCGGCGAGGAACGTTCCCAGGCTGAACAGCGCGTTGATCTCGGGCGCACGGCGGTCGGCACCGATGACACCGAGCACGGCGGCGCCCGCGACCGGCAGAGTCAGAAGCAGCAGCAGCTCCATCCTATTCGTGCTCCTTCAGTGACTCGAGGTGATGCAGGTCGAGACTCTCGAAGCGCTCGCGAATCTGGAAGAAGAACACCCCCAGCACCAGCACGGCCACCAGCACATCGAGGGCGACGCCGAGCTCGACCACCATCGGCATGCCGTAGCTCGCGCTCATGGCGCCGAAGAACACGCCGTTCTCCATCGACAGGAACCCCACGACCTGCGACATCGCCTTGCGGCGCGTGATCATCATCAGGAAGGCGAGCAGCACGACGCTCACCGCGATCCCGATGGCGCTGCGGGTCGCCGTGCTCGTGACGCGGGTGATCGGCTGCGCCAGCGCGAAGGCGAACACCACGACCACCAGGCCCACGAGCATCGTGCCTGAGACGTTGAGCAGCGGCTCGGTGTCCCAATACACCTCCAGCCTGCGGATCAGCCTGTGCAGCAGCCACGGCAGCAATGCCACCTTGAGTGCGAGCGTGAGGGCGGCCGAGAGATACAGATGTCCCTCGCCCGTCCGCCAGGCGAGCAGCAGTGTCGCCGCCGCCAGCACCGCGCCCTGCACGGCGTAGAGGTTGACGAGCGTCACCACGCGCCGCTGCGAGAGCATGGCGAAGGACAGCAGCAGCAGCAGCGCCGCGCAGGCATCGAGCAGCTGTTGATAGAGAGAAAGATGCGTCATCGCGCTCACGCTCCAAGCAGCACATGCACCAGGAGGCCGAGCACGGCGAACAGGAACGCCGTGCCGAGGAACTCCGGAATGCGCATCACCCGCATCTTGGCCGACACCGTCTCGATCAGCGCCAGTCCCGCGCCGGCGGCGGCGAGCTTCACCGCAAGCGCGGGGATGGCCACGAGCAGACCCACGGGGCCGATGTGCCCGGTTGCCACTCCCCAGGGCAGGAACAGCGCGAAGCCGATGCAGACGTAGTTGAACAGCTTCAGCTGCGCGCCCCACTCCATCAGGGCCAGGTGGCGCGCCGAGTACTCGAGCACCATGGCCTCGTGGATCATGGTGAGCTCGAGATGCGTGGCGGGATTGTCGACGGGGATGCGCCCGTTCTCCGCCAGCAGCACCAGGATGAAGGCCACGGCGCTGAAGGCCAGTCCCGGCGAGATCCCGAGATGCCCCGAGGCGAGATGCTCGGTGATGGCCGGAAGCGCGGTGCTCGAGGAGATCAGGGAGGCGACGAAGATCACCATGAGCAGCGCCGGCTCGGCGAGGAACCCGACCATCATCTCGCGGCGCGCGCCCAGGGTGCCGAACGCGGTGCCGACATCCATCGCCGCCAGCGTCATGAACATGCGCGCGGCTGCGAATAGCCCGACGAGGGCAATGGCGTCCGCGGAGACGACCAACGGCAGCCGCGTGCCCATCGACGGAATGATGCCCGCGGCGAGCACCATCGCACCGAAGACGACATAGGGGGCGATGCGAAACAGCGGTGATGCGTTCTCGGCGATCACCGCCTGCTTGTGGAACAGCTTGTGCAGACTGCGGTAGGGCAGCCACAGGCTCGGGGCGCGGCGGTTCTGCAGCCACGCGCGGCACTGGTTCACCCAGCCGAGAAGAGCGGGCGCCGCCGCGAGCGCCACCACCATCTCGAGCACCTGGGTGATCCAGTCGAGCGCTCTCATGACATCAACGCCACGGCCAGCAGCACCAGCAGGGTCGCGAAGCTGTAGAGCAGGTAGACCGAGATCCGCCCCTGCTGCACGCGGGCGGCCGTGTTGGCCAGCCGCTCGACGGCGCTCGAGATCGGCTCATACGCCAGCTTCCAGATCCGCTCCCGGATAGCGATGCGGTAGCGGGGCGCGCGGTCGGCCGGCGCGGGCAGCTCGCGCTCGATCTCGAAGAACGACTGGAACAGATGCCGGATCGGCTGGCCGAAGCCCTCGGCCGTGTCCTGCATGCGCGGCGTGAGGGCGCCGAAGCCGCAGTCCCAGGCGGGACCGCGCCGGACGCGCTGATGGTAGGTCAGGCGCACCCCGAACACGGTCAGGAGCACCAGAGCAAGGGTTGCCGTCAGGAACACCAGAGGTCCGTACGAGACCGGCCGGCCGGGCACGGGCGCGAGCAGCCACCAGTGGGGTGAGGCCTGCGGAACGACTGCGCCGATCAGCTGGCGGGTGACCGCGCCGAGGGCGTTGATCACCTGCAGAGGGAACAGCCCGAGCGCCAGACAGCCGAGGGCGAGCCAGGTGAGTCCCGCCCGCTCGAGCCAGCCGCAGTCGTGCGC
>JAKCEJ010000076.1 GCA_021838065.1 Pseudomonadota bacterium | reverse complement strand
ATCTCCTCCACGTCTTAAGAGGAATATGCACATGGCCGCAAAGCCCGCGACGCTTCCGAAACCGGAAACCGATGCCGCGCATGCACTCTCCAGAGTGCTCGCGGATACCTACATGCTGTACCTGAAGACGCACAACTTCCACTGGAACGTGGAGGGCGCGAATTTCCGCAACCTGCACCTGATGTTTGAAGAACAGTATCAGGCGCTGTGGAAGTCTCTCGATGAGCTCGCCGAGCGCATCCGGGCCCTCGGGCAATACGCGCCGGGCACCTATGCCAAGTACAGATTGCTCGCGACGGTCAGTGAGACCGAAGCCATTCCGACGGGCGAGGCCATGCTGCGCGAGTTGGTTGCGGACAACGAGATACTGGTCCGCACCATCCAGGTCGGCTTGGCGGCCGCGCACGCGAGCGGCGATGAGGGTACGGCGGGGATCCTGGCCGAACGACTGCTCTATCATCAGAAGGAGATCTGGATGATGCGCAGCACGCAAGGGGCTTGAGCCGCCTGCCGCAGCGCTGAGGAGGCAGGCGGCATGACTGCCGCTCAGCCACCGGCCGCTTCGCGCGTCCAGCCAGCCTCCTCAATCGCCGCGTGGGGATCCGCCGCGTCCCATCGGCTCGCGTTCAGCCGGCGGCCCGTGAGGGTATCGGCCGCACGGGAGACCAGCCACAGCAGCGGCGGCCCCATCAGCGCCGGATCGAGCAGCCGCTCGCGCACGGCCTGCGGCGCAGCGGGCGGGATCATGCCGGTCAGGGTCGCGCCGCCCGGCAGCAGCGCGTTGACCGTCACGCCGGTGCCGCGCAGATCCTGAGCCCAGATGACGGTCTCGGACTCGAGCGCTGCCTTCGACGGACCGTAGGGCGAGAACCCCGCCCGGCGCATGGTGGAGTGGTTCATCGAGATATTGATGATGCGGCCCCAGCCCGCACGGATCAGGTGCGGGGTTGCCGCCCGGGCCATGAGGAACGGCCCGTTGATGTTGGTATCGATCACCATCCGCCAGACGGCGGGCTCGACCTCCCAGAAGCGGGTCGGTTCGGTCATGAAGCGCTCGCTCACATACTTCATGCCACGGCCCGCATTGTTGACCAGGATGTCCAGCCGGCCGAACCGCTCCAGGGCGGTTTCGACGACGCGCTGCGCGTGCGCCTCGCGGGTCACATCGGCCAGCATCGGGACGATGCAGTCCCTGCCCGCCTCCTCGGCAGCCGATTCGACCTCAGTGCGCTCGCGCGAGGCAGTGGCCAGTACGCGCACTCCGGAGCGCGCCAACGCGAGCGCCATTGCGCGGCCGAGGCCACGCCCGGCGCCGGTCACGATCGCGACCCGGCGGCCACCGGCGTTCCCGGGTATTGCGCTCCGCCGCACCGGCGCGATCTTCTCCCGGTCTGCTGGCTCGGTCATGAGTGCGCTCCGTGTGGCCCCGATTGCGGGTGGGGCTACCTTATATTCGCGCACCGCCCGGCACAACGCGCCCGCGGAACGTGAGGCCGCGAACGGCGCGGCTGTGCGAGGTGACGGCTCGAGGCCGATGCGCGATGATGGACCCCACGCACCAACCCAGGAGGCGAGTCATGCGACGTTACCTAGCGCTTGCGCTTACGATCGTGCTGCTGGCATCTCAGACGGCGTACGCCGCGCTGCCGGACGGCGCCAAGGCACCGCTCTTTACCGCCACGGCGACCCTCGGCGGCAAGACCTACCCGTTCTCCCTGGCGAAGGCCCTGAAGAAAGGCCCGGTGGTGCTCTACTTTTATCTCGCCGCCTTCACGCCCGGTTGCACGCTCGAGGCGCACCTGTTCGCCGAGGCGATGCCGGAATTCAAGTCGCTCGGGGCCACGGTCATCGGTGTCTCGCATGATCAGATCGCCAAGCTCAAGCGCTTCTCGGTGAGCGCCTGCCGCAAGAAGTTCCCGGTGGCCGCCGATACGACGGGCCGGATCATGAGAGCCTACGATGCGGTCCTGCCGTCGAACCCCCTGCTGGCCAACCGCGTCTCCTACGTCATCACCCCCAATGACCAGATCTTTTATTCCTATACGAGCCTCGATCCCCGGCGGCACGTGGCCAACACACTGCGAGCAGTGCGCCGTTGGGACGCGGCGCACAAGCGTCACACGATGCATTGAGCGCTCCGCGATCGAGCCCGCGGCACGGGCCCGATCCGCACCGGCGCGCCGGCCGCTCAGCATCCGCGGTCGGCGCGCCCGTCAGCCTGTCCTATCGCCCGCTCATCAGCTCCTGCACCAGCGCGTGGGCGTGGTAGACGTGCTCGAGCGCCGCCAGGATGATGGCGCTGTCGACCGCCACGGCGCGATTGTTCTTGCCGTCGTACCAGAAGGCCCCGCCGAGTGAGGGCGGATTGCCGTCGAAGATGAGTCCGACCAGCCGCCCGTCCCGGTCGATCACGGGGCTGCCCGAATTGCCGCCGACGATGTCGTTGCTCGAGACGAAATTCATCGGCGTCGCGGGATTCAGCCGGTCCTTCGCGGCGAGCCATGCCGGGCTCAGCTTCAGCGGATCGTAGTTGCGCGCGTGCTTGTAGAGGCCTGCCACCGTGGTGAAGGGTGGAACCGGCTTGCCCTCGCGCAGCCACCCCTCCACTCTGCCGTAGGAGAGCCGCTCGGTGAAGGTCGCATCGGGGTAGACGCTCGTCCCGTACAGCGCAAAGCGCAGCCGCGCGATCTTGGCAGTATTCGCCTCGAGCGGCGCCGTCACCTGGTCCTCGTACGTCTTATACAGCTTAAGGTAATAGGGCAGCATCTGGCGCGCCAGTGCGATCATCGGATCGCCGGAGGCGGCGACGGCTTTCTCTCCACCGCTCCACAGAGCCTTGCGGAGCGCGACGTCCGCAAGCTTCGTGCCGCCCACGGCCTGGGCCGCCACCTGCGCGGGCGAGTCCGTCTCGAACAGCGTCACGCAGATCGGGGCATCGGAGCCCATCAGGTCGCGCATCATGGTGAGCGAGGCGCCGAGCATGAGCGCGTCATAGTGTGGATGCACCGGCGCGGGAGAGAACAGCTGCTGCTCGAGCAGCGGCAGATTCGCCGCCCGGTAGGCGCTGATGCGCTGCGCATCCGGCAGCGTCCGCTCATGTGCGCCGAGCACGATCTGAAAGGCCATGTCGAACAGGCGCGCATCGAAGCCGCCGTGACGGACGATCATGAAGTAAGGCATGAACATCGCGGCACCGCGCCGTTCAGCCGCGGCAACGGCTCGCCACGCGCCGCCGTATTCGCGCCGCAGGCGTGCGCTCGCGGCCACCTTGGCGCGCAGCGTCCGCTCCTGGCGCTCCTTGCGGGCGAACTGCTGCTCATCATTGAGCGCCGCGAGCTGCCCGTCGATCGACTTGATCGCGTTGTCCACGAAGAACAGGGTGCCGCCCGCGACCTCGGCATTGTGCGCATTCTCGGCGGAAAACGCCTCGAGCAGCCCTTGCTCGTGCGCCAGGAACTGAAGCAGCTGCGGGAAGACCGGGTAGCGCAGCGTCTTCAACTGCGCGATGGTGTCATCCCGCTCGGTCGCGCCGGGGTTGCCCGAGGTAAACACCAGCTCCCCGGCGCGCGGCCCGCTCGCTGAGAGCGGGAAATACTCCGGCGTGTGCGCCGGCTTGCCGTGCACGTACACGCGCAGCAGGCTGAGGTCATAGTCATAGCGTGGGTAGTTGAAGTTATCCGGGTAGCCGCCGAAGAACGAGGTGTCCTGGCTCGGCACGAACACGAGGCGCACATCCTGATAGCGCCGGTACTTGTAGAGCCAGTCCTGGCCGCCATGGTAGAGATGAACCACCTGGCAGCGCCATTGATGCGCATCGCCCGCGATGCAGGCGGCTTCCAGACGGCTCGAGACCGTGCGCAGGGCCTGCGCGTAAGCGGCGCCGCTCTTGCCCCGGGTCGCCCGATTGACCGCGGCCGTCACGTTGCGCTCGGTCACGAGCTGCTCGACCTCCATGGCCGGACACTTGAGTTCTTCCTGGCGCGTGGCGGCATAGAAATAGCGCGCCATCAGGTTGTGTCCCGGGCGTGACAGCCCCTCAAGACACCCCACGGCGCAGTGATGATTGCTGAGGACCAGCCCGTGCGGCGAGACGAACGAACCCGAGCAGCCCTCGGCGAGGCGCACCGAGGCGAGCTGCACGTGACGGATCCATTGCGCGCTCGGCGTGAAGCCGAAGCGCCGCTGCAGCGTCGCGACCGGCAGGTTCGACAGCGGCCACATGCCCTCACCGGCGTGCGCCGCACTCATCATAAAGAGAGCCAGCATCAGGCCGGCCAGAAGCGCCCCACTCTTATTTTTCATAACCTCTCCGGCGCCCGCGGCGCTTGGTTCGCGCACCGCGGGAATCCTGCGGCGCTCGGCGGCAAGGATAGAGACTCGGGCCGATTTTGCAAAGTGCGCGCCGGCAGCGGCCCCGCGCAGCGCGCTTGTCAATCAATTACTTGCAATTAGGACCGCGGACCAGGGCGATCTGCGGCCGTCCGCGGCGCCCCTCGACGCGTCACCAACGAACGCGCGGCGCACGCATTCCAACTGTGACGCGCATCACACTCGATGCGCGCGGCCGCTCATCGGCGCGAATCGGCCGTTGGTCGGAGGGGCCGGATCGGCATACGGCGCGCGAGTAAAGTAACGCTCAACAGGGAGCAACGATCAGTACAACCGTGAATACGCCACGCACACTGTCGGCTCAATTGCGAAAGCGCTCTGGCGCTGCGCTGCGCCAGAGCGGCGTGACGCTGTTCGAGCTCCTCGTCGTCATGATGATCGTGGCCATCCTTGCCGCGATCGGGATCCCCACCTACCGCTACATCACGACCTCGAGCCGCTTGAGCGGGGAGATGAATGCCCTGCTCGGCGATCTGCAATATGCGCGCTCGGAGGCAGTGCGTGAGGGCGAGCCCGTGACGGTGTGCGTCGCGGGCAGCACCACGAGCCCCTATTCGTGCGCGGGGACGGGCGCCACGTCCTGGCAGGACGGCTGGGTTGTGTTCAGCGACCTCAGCGACAATCAGACCATCGGTGGCACAGATGCAGTGCTGCGCGTGCAGCCCGCATTCACCGACGGTGACGTCTTCAAATCCAATCAAGACGTCAGCTCCATCACGTTCAATCGCGAGGGCTTCGCGTACACGGGAGTCTCGAAAGTGACCCTTACGCTGACTGACTCGAGCGGCAACGTCGATTACACGCGCTGCATGTACATCACCGAGTCGGGCATGATGACCACCACCTCGCACTCGATGAACGCGAGTTGCCCATGAGACACCCGACGCACCTGCGCGCCGCGCGCGGCTTCAGCATGGTCGAAGTGCTGGTGGCGCTCATCATCATCGCCGTCGGGCTGCTCGGCATCGCCAAAATGCAGGCCCTGCTGCTGGCGAACACCGGCGTGTCGCGCACCCGCGCGCTGATCGCGCTCGAGGCCTCGAGCCTCGCTTCCTCGATGCATGCCGATCGCAGCTACTGGGCGAATGCCGCGAGCTGGGGGAACGTGCCCGGCGGACTGACGGTGACCATCAATCCGCTCGCGGCCACCCCGGTGAGCGCCAGCGACACGGCGCTGCAGTCGGCGATCGGCTCGGCGAGCGGCGCCGCCGGGGGCTCACCGTCGATCACCGGCACCGGCGCGCCGGCGGCCTGCGAAACCGGCGGTGCGCTCGCGCCGTGCTCCACGGTCAATATGGCCGCCTACCAGCTCACGCAGTGGGAGCTGGCCATGTCGAACCTCGTGGGCAATGCTCAGAGCGGCATCGCGTGCAATCAGATCAACAGCGTCGTCACCTGCACGATCACGGTGACCTGGACCGAAAACACGGTCAACGCCAACACACAGGAGCAGCAAAACGGCACTGCGTTCCTCAACCAGACCTATCAGTTGGTGGTGAACCCATGATCGGCGCCTCACCCACGCCTCGCGCGCGCCTCGGGCTTCGCCGGCAGTCCGGCTACTCGATGATCGAGCTGATCATCGCGATCGCCATCGCCATCTTTCTGATCGGCGGCGTGATGATCGTCGAGCAGAGCATGCACAACTCCTATTCGGACCAGAGCGGCCTGTCCCAAATCGAGGACACCGAGCGCTTCACCGTCACGATGCTGAGCGAGATCACGCAGGCGGCCGGTTACTACCCGGACCCTGCGAAGATCACGGCGGCGATCGCGCTGCCCCAGGACACGACCAATGCACCGAACGCGACGAACGATGCGCTGTCTTTCCAGCCGCAGCAGCTGGTTGACGGCGTTGCGGGCACCACCACGGTGAACGGCGCAACCGTCGGCAACGATACGCTCGCGGTCCGCTACATGACCGACAGCGGCGACGGCATCTCGATGTGCGACGGCAGCACGAACACCAGCGGCGGCCCCGTGGCCTGGGTCAACTACTTCTACGTCGAGAGCGATGCGACGGGCAGCTATCTCTATTGCGTCGTGCAGAACGAGACCAATGAGGGGGAATGGGGCACGCCGGTGCAGCTGGCGAGCAACGTGCAGGCCATGCAGATCTGGTACGGCCTCAGCACCACTGGCGGCAGCAACGTGGACACCTATGTTCCGGCGGCGGACATGATCACGAGCACCCAGTGGATGGAAGTCTCATCGGTGAAGGTGCTGCTGACCTACACCAATCCGCTGCACGCGAAATTCAGCGGGCAGGGGCAGCCGCCCGTGCTGCTGTTCACCAAAGTCATCGACATCATGAGTCGCACCGGATCATGAACCTGAAGTGCATAACGGGCCGCAGTGCCCGCATCGAGCGCGGCATGGTGCTCATCACGACGCTCCTGCTGCTGATCGTGATCACCATCCTCGCGCTGACGATGTTCCGCGGCGCGGGCCTGGAGAACGTCATTGCCGGCAACACGCTCGATAAGCAGCGGGCCCTGCAGGCCGCCGACAGCGCCCAGGAATACGCCGAGCAGTGGCTGCTCACCAGCGCCGTCGCGCAACCGCAGCAGCCGCTGCAGACCACCGACTGCCAGTCGAACCCGGCGCTGACCACGGTCACGATCGCCCCGGTGATCTGCAATGCCACCCTCTCGATGCAGGTCAACGGCGGACAGGTCGGCGATGTGCCCTGGTATATCGGCGGCACCCAGGTCGGATTCCCGTACAACCCGGGAGCTGCGCTCACGACCAGCACGAGCGGCGGCCAGAACACGGTCTACGGCCTTCCGACCGCGTACATTGCCGAGCTCGGACCCGATCTGACCCAGGCCGCCACGACCGATTACGTGGTGGACGCCTGGTCCTACGGCGGCTCGCCGAACACGATCGCCGTGGTCGAGAGCACGTACCGGATTCACAGTCTAGTCACGCAGCCACCTCTCTGAGTGAGCGGAGGTTACCGATGTTTCGCACCAAGACATGGTTAACGCTGCTGCTGGCGGCCTGCGCCGTCCAGGGCGTTGCCGCATATGCGAATGTCAACGTCACGGAGAACTTCACCGGTGCCGCCACGGTGAATCCCTGGTTCTACTTCGGCGGTGCGTGCCTGACGGCGAGTTCTGTGGCGGGCACCGGCTCGAACAGTTACGGTCCGGGCACCCCCCCGGGCTGCACCGCTGACGGCTCCTACTACCAGAATCAGGGCAATCCCAACGAGGTTCTCGTTGGCGGCTACAACGGCACCGCCACGGGCTATGCCTCTTTTGGATCCGCGAGTCCGCTCGATCCAGTGGGGGACGGCGCCCTGCGCTTCACCAACGGCTGCATCAATTCCAGCATTACCTCCTGCGCTACCTACTACGGAGGCGGTGGTCACAGAGAGAATGGCGCAATCGTATCTGCCGACACGTTCTCGACGAACCAGGGACTCGATATCACCTTCAAGACGGTCAGCTACCGAGGCGACTCTCAAGGCGCGGGCAACGACGGTGCCGACGGCATGAGCTTCTTCCTGATCGACGCCAGCCAGTGGTCACCTACTGTGGATCCGATCGGCTCGTGGGGCGGCAGTCTCGGCTACTCCTGCTCGAGGACGAACACCCCTTACCAAGGCATGATCGGCGCTTATCTGGGGCTCGGCATCGATGAGTACGGGAATTTTCTCAATGGCAGCGTCTGGGATCAGAATAATCAGCAGTTCTCATATTACGGCGACAACACGTCCAGCGGGTATGGATACAAGCCGAACCGCATCGGATTGCGCGGCGCCGGCAGCATCGCCTACCCGTGGCTCAATCAGAACTATCCGGACGATTACCCGAGCGGCCTGAGCTCGGGCGAGCAGGCGGCCGCCGTGCAGCAGACTTGCGCGACAGGCTACCTCTGGGATTATGCGCCGCTGCTGCAGAACAATAGCGCTATAGATACGGGAACCCCGGTCATGGATTACCCGGCGATCCCGAACGCCTATGAGGTGATCTCAAGCAAGATCGCCGACGAGTATTCGAGCGGCGGCTATTCCCGCCAGGACGCGACGCCCATCACCTACCACCTGAAAATCACCTCGAACGGCCTGCTCAGTCTCTGGTACAGCTACAACGGCGGATCATGGATCGGTGTGCTGGAGAACCAGAACATCACGAACTCGAACGGAGACCTGCCCGATGCGCTGCGCTTCGGGTTCGCGGGGTCAACTGGCGGTGCCAGCAACATTCACGAGCTGCTGTGCTTCAAGGCCACCCCGGCGACGCAGTCCTTGAGTTCCTCGACCGTCAACCAGGAGGAGTCCTCGCGCGTCGAGGACGGCTCGCAGGCGTACTTCAGCTACTACGATCCATCGGACTGGACGGGAGACCTCACCGCCTACGAGCTGCTCACCAGCAGCACCGGGGCGCTCACCATCGCGTCCGCGGCCAACTGGGACGCCTCGTGCGTGCTGACCGGAGTCGCAAGCGGCAGCACCTGCCCCACCACCGGCCAGTCCGGGGCGATCGCCGCCGAGGCGCCGGCGAGCCGCGTGATGCTCACGTGGAACGGCTCGGCCGGCATCCCCTTGGAGTGGACGAATCTCACCGCTGCCGAGCAGAACGCACTCGATGCGGGCGGCACTACCACCGTCGGCCAGGATAGGCTGGAGTATCTGCGCGGCGATCGCAGCAACGAGATGACGCCCTCGGGAACCGGACTGTTCCGCGACCGCGACAGCGTGCTCGGCGACATCGTCGACTCGAGCCCCGCGTGGGTCGGTCCGCCCTCGAAGATGATCTACAGCGCCTACGAGTTCCCCACCACCTGGCAGGACGATCTGTATCCGACGGCCACCATGCCGGAGAACTCGGGCCAGTCGTACTCCCAATACGTGTCGGCGGAGGCCACGCGCCTGAATGTGGTCTACGTCGGGGCGAACGACGGCCTCCTGCACGGCTTCTCTGCCGGCTCGTACGATTCGACCGGAACCGTCTACAACAGCACGACGAACACCGGCGAGGAAATCCTCGCGTTCATGCCGCAGACCGTGATCGATGACATCCACAACTCAAGCAACGCCAACCTCGACTATTCCAATCCCCAGTACGGCCACAACTTCTACGTTGATGCCACCCCCGGGGTCGGGGACCTCTACTACAACGGTGCCTGGCACACCTGGCTGGTGAGCGGCCTCGGCGCCGGCGGCGCGGAGATTTTCGCGCTCGATGTGACCAACCCGGCCAATTTCACCGAGAGCAACGCAGCGAATCTCGTCATGGGCGACTGGACGCCCTCGACGCTCACCTGCACCAACGTGTCGAGCTGCGGCAACAACCTGGGCAATACCTATGGCACGCCGGTGATCCGTCGCCTGCACAACGGCGACTGGGGCATCATTTTCGGCAATGGCCTCGGCAGCGCAAGCGGCGATGCCGGCATCTACGTCATGACCGTCGATCCGAGCACCGCGGCCGTCACGACCTATTACCTCTCGACCGGCCAAGCGGGAAAGAACGACGGCATCGCCTATGTGTCACCGGTCGCCATGGCCGGCGACCACATCACCGATTACGTCTACGCGGGTGACGTGAACGGCAACGTCTGGCGCTTCGACCTCACCAGCAACAACCCATCCAACTGGGCCGTCACCCCTGGACCGATCTTCACGACTCCGAGCGGCCAGCCGATCACCTCCATGGTGCAGCCCGCGTTCGTGACTAATCCTTCGAGCGGCGCGATTCAGGTGATGCTCTATTTCGGCACCGGCGAGGAGTTCCCCATCACCAATTCCAGTGCGCCGAGCTTCGCGAGCGGCACGCAGTCGTTCTACGGCGTATGGGACTGGAACATGGGCACCTGGAACGCGCACTCGCTGACGCAGTTCGCGAGCCTGAGTTCGACGCAGATGGCGAGCCTCACCGGCACGAGCGCGAGCACGCTGAGCGTGAGCAAC
>JAKCEJ010000075.1 GCA_021838065.1 Pseudomonadota bacterium | reverse complement strand
TAATCCCGTGCGCGTTGTGCATCGTCACGGCATAGACCGGCCGGCCGTCGGGCATGCGGCCGAACACCGAGCGCACCGCCGTCACCGCCTCCACCGGGACGATTCCAGCGGCGAGGAGCGCACCGCAGGTCGCCGCGGCGCATGCGAAGCGAATCTTCTTCACGGATGTGTCCCCAACCAAAGCGCTCCTCCCGGAGCCGCCATGCCCCGCCGCCGACTGCCGGTCTGCCCGCCCGGTGGGCGGCCCCGCTCTCGTGGCGTTCGCCGGCACACCGGCCGTTGTGCCGTTGCGCACCCGGCCCATTGCGGCAGTCATTTCTCAGACAAATACGCTACCCAACGGTCAGGGAACTTTCCAGTGCACCGCGCGGACCTGCTGCGGACAGTTCGCCGCGCACGGCGCCTTAAGCGCAGCGCGCCGCGCATAGGTAAAAGACACGAATTGTCCGGCGCTTTGCGCGGCAGTACCGTCAAATCCGTTGTATCCGGCTCACCATGGCTGCGGGGCCGGCAGGGTTCGCGCCCGCAACACGAGGTACGTCATGGAACTCGAGCAAGCCATCTACGCGCGCCGCGCGGTGCGTGAGTACAGCGAGGAACCGGTGGCCAAATCGACGCTGGTGAAGCTGATCGAGGCGGCGATCCAGGCTCCGAGCGCGGTCAACGAGCAGTCCTGGCTCTTTACCGTCGCGCAGCAGCGCGCGCTGCTCGCGGGCATCTCGCACGAAGCCAAAGCGCATCTGCTGCGCGAGCCGCCCGCGAGCCTGGCGCCGCAGCACCTGCGTGAGCTGCTCGAGGAGCCGGCATTCGACATCTTCTACCACGCGCCGGCGCTGATCGTGATCTCGAACGCGACGCATGGCCCGTGGGCCGTCGAGAACTGCGCGCTTGCCGCACAGAACCTCATGCTGAGCGCCTGCGCGGCGGGTCTCGGCAGCTGTTGGATCGGTTTTGCGCAACCGTGGCTCGCCACACCCCAGGGCAAGGCGGCTCTGCATCTGCCGCCGATGAGCCTGCCCGTGGCCCCGATCATTGTCGGACATGCGACATCGCCGCCCCCCGCGGTGCCGCGCAAGGCGCCGCAGGTCCACTGGATCGGAGCCTGAGCACCGCGGCCCGATCCATGGCCCGCTCCCCACACCTCGCGCCGGGCAAGCGTCCCCTGCCGCTCGGGACCGTATATCGGCTCCTCGAGCCCGGTCCGGTGGTGCTGCTCACCACGGCGCACCGCGGCCGGCTCAACGTCATGACCCAGTCGTGGCACACGATGATGGAGTTCGAGCCGCCTCTGGTCGGCTGCGTCGTGAGCGAGGCCAACCATAGCTTCGAGGCCCTCACCCGCACGCGCGAGTGCGTCATCAGCATCCCCACCGTTGAGCTCGCCCGCGCCGTGGTCGGCTGCGGCAACACCTCGGGCCGCGCGCTCGACAAGTTCGCCGCCTTCGGCCTTACCGCCGAGCCGGGCACCCGTGTCGCGGCGCCGCGCATCGCCGAGTGCCGCGCTGACTTGGAGTGCCGTGTGATCGATGCGCGGCTGAAGTCCCGCTACAACTTCTTCGTGCTGCAGGTTCTGGCGGCCTGGTATCGAGCGCCGCGCGAGCCGCTGCGCACGCTGCATCACCTCGGTCGCGGCGAGTTCATGATCGCCGGCCGGACCCGCACATTGCCCTCCCGGGCGAAGTAACCGGCACGGCTCGATCAAGGAGGCGACAATGGACTACCTCGAGAATCTGGTGCGCGAGTGGTACGAGTTCCAGGGCTATTTCGTCCGCCAGGCGCTCTGGGTGGGGCTGGGACCGGACGGCAGCTACGAATGCGAGCTCGACGTGGTGGCGTTCGATCCGCTGCATCGCCACGTCGTGCAGATCGAGCCGTTCTTCGATGCGCCACCCTTCGCAGAGCGCGAGGCGCACTTGCGCACCAAGTTCGATGCCGGCAAAAAACATCTGCACCGGCTGTTCGGGATCGCCCCGCGGCTGCACATCGAGCAGATCGCATTGATCGCCACGCCCACCGCGCCAACGCACCGCACCATCGGCGGCGGGCGCGTGATGCGGCTCGCGGAGCTGGTGACGGACATCGTTCAGCACTTCGAGGAGCTCGGAGCGGCAGGAGAGCCGGTGAGCGAGCATTGGCCGCTCATCCGTACGCTGCAGCTGGCCGCCACCTGCCGCCAGCCGCCCCTCACAGGGCGGCTCAGCCTCGGCTACTCGCCCGTTGCAATGCGGCAATACGATCCTCGATCGGCGGATGACTCATAAACAGGCGCCGGATCACTCCGCCCTCGGATTCCGCCCGGATGCCGAACGCCCGCAGCTGACCGGGTAGCGGCGCGGCAAGGCCGCGCTGCAGCGTGCGCAGCGCCCCGATCATGCTCGCCGTACCGGCAAGCGCCGCACCGCCCGCATCGGCCCGGTACTCGCGCCGCCGCGAGAATGCCATCACGATCAAGGTCGCGAGCACGCCGAAGAGGATCTGGAGCACGATGACGATCAGGAAATAGAAGAGTCCGCCCTGCCCCGAGTCCTCGCGCCGGCTGCCGAGCGCGCCGTCGATGGCCGAGCCGATCACACGGGCGAGGAAAATGACGAAGGTATTGAGCACCCCCTGCAGCAAGCCGAGCGTGATCATGTCGCCATTGGCGACGTGCGTCATCTCGTGCCCGAGCACCGCATCGATCTCCTCGGGCCCCATCGCCGCGCCCAAAGCGCTGCTCACCGCGACGAGCGCGTGGTGGCGCCGCGCACCGGTGGCGAAGGCGTTCATGACCGGGGATTCGAACACGCCGACCTGCGGCATCCCGAGCCCCAGGCGCTGCGCGTGGGCGGAGACGCTCGAGAGCACTTGGCTCTCGAACGCGTTCTGCGGCTGGCCGATCAACCGCACCCCCATGGAATGAATGGCGAGCCATTTCGAGAGCGCCAGCGACACGAACGCGCCGCCGAAGCCGAACACCGCGCTGAATGCGAGCAGGCCTCCGAAGCTGAGCCCGTAAGCGCCGAGATAGCGGTCGAGCCCGAATGCTTCGACGATCGCCGTGATCACCACGAGCACGGCGATGTTGACCGCGGCGAACCAGATGATGCGTTTCATATCAGGCACCCGCGAATCACGGTGGGAAGCTGCACACCGTCTCGGGCGAGGCGCTCAGCAGCCCGTTGCGCTCAGCGGCTGAGCAGATCGCCCGGTGTCGGCGGCAGGCGCGGCATGGTCTGCACGGGGAACGGCCCGGTGAGCGACGTGAGAAAGGCGACGATGTCGCGCACCTGGACGGGAGTGAGCGTGCGATTGAGCTGCGTGGCGGCCATGACCCGTACGGCCTCGGGCAGGGTCTTCACCGAGCCGTTATGGAAGTAAGGCGCGGTGTAGACCAGGTTGCGCAGCCCCGGCACACGCCACATGTGCTTGTCCGCATCGCGGTGCGTGACCTCGTACCGTCCGAGGTCGGCCATGAGATCGTATTTCTTCACGTAGGGATTATCGGTATAGATCGGGAATTTGACGAAAAAGCCCGTACCCACGGGCAACGGCGGCCCGCTGAAGTTCGCTCCCTGGTGACAGCCGGCGCAGCCGATCGCGGCGAAATCATTCATGCCGCGCACCTGCTCGGGGGTGAGCGCGGAATGATCGCCCTCAACGTAGCGGTCGTAGGCGCTGCCTGGGGTGATGAGCGTGCGCTCATAGGCTGCGATGGCCTTTGCGGCATCGTCCATGGTGATCACATCGCCCGGCCCGAACGCCCGATAAAAATACGGCGCGTAGCCGGGAATGCGGCGGATTCGCTCTATGACCATGCTCAGATTCTTCATGCCCATTTCGATGGGATTGACCGGAGGGCCCTTGGCCTGATCCTCGAGCGTCGCCGCGCGCCCGTCCCAGAACTGCACCGACAGAAACGCCGCGTTCCACACGGTCGGGGCGTTGCGGCCGCCGCGCTGCGCTTCGACGCCGATCGACACCGGTCGATGGTCATCGCCGCCCTCCATGACGTTGTGACACGAGAAGCACGACACCGTGCCAGTCGAGGAGAGGCGCGAATCGAAAAACAGCATCTTGCCGAGCCGCACCTTGGCCGGAGTCGTCGGGTTGTCCGCCGGCGCGGGCGCCGTCGTCGGCAGCGCCTGCCAGTGGACCGGGGGCGCGGCGGCGGCCGCGACACCGGCGAGAAGGCCAAACATGACGAGCGGGATGAGCTTTCCGTTCATGATCATCACTCCCCGACAACCGGCTGCCGCGACGGCAGGACGGCGCGTCGATGAACTACCGATACCGCGAGCCGCGCCACACGGGCAGCCCCTGTGCATTGCGCAGCACCAGAGTCTCATTGCCTTTGACGACCCGCGCGGCGATCAGCGCCGGCTTGCCCCCGAGCAGCACCCGTGACCCGGTGATGCGCAGCTCCTCATGCCGCTTGATCTGCAGCGCCTGCTTTTCCATGAACCAGCCCGGTCCAAGATGCACCACGAGCCGCCCCTGATGCGTGCTCAGCACAAGATGCTCACCGTAGTATCCGCGCGGTCCGTGCACGATATGCTCGATCGACAGCACGCGCCCCGAGACGGTCTCGACGGTATTCGGGTCGTAGAGCTTGCTGTAGGCGTCGGCGCGCTGCGCCAGGGACTCGCGCGGCAGCGCCAGCGCCAAAGCACCTGCCAGCGCAAGCAACAGAACGATGGTTTTCACAGCCACTCCTCACGTGTCGAATCACGCTGCGCAGGGATATACGCTGGGCGAATGGGCGCGGGGATCAGGACAGTTACCTAATGTGCGCCGGCCGGATCAGCATTGCGGAAAGTCCGCACGGAGCACTCCCCGGACGAGCCAGTCAATCGCGCGTCGCAGACCGGCGTCCGGGGGACGAATTCGCGCCGGCCGCGCCCGGCGCATCCGCCTCGCCCACTGGAGCGTCCGACACGGCGTTGCGACAGCGCGCTCAGCCCTCGTGCCGGGCCTGGCGGCCGATCAGCTCCGCAAGGCCTTCGAGTTCCTCCGCCACCGCCGGCAGCAGATCATCGAGGGTGACGATGCCAATGAGATCGCCGCGCCCGTCCACGACCGGAGCCCGCCGCACTCCCCGTTGCCGCAGCGCCGTGATCGCCTCGGGCAGTTCGCACGATTCGGCAAGCACCAGGAGATTGGCGCTCATGACGTCCCCGACGGTGAGGGAAAAGACATCCGCCTGACGCGTGATTTCCCCACGCATCACGTCCCGATCCGTGACAATGCCCACCGGCCGCACGGTGCCATCGTGCCGCTCTACTGCAACGACCGAACCGATATGCTGGCGGTGCATCTCGCGCACCGCCTGGAGCAGCGGCTCGTCCGGTTCGGCAATGTAGACCTCGCGGCTGCACAGATCACCGATTCGCATGTGTATACCTCCGCGCTTGCCACTTTCACACCACCGCGGCGGCGCGGATATCCGCACTGATACGCATGGCGCTGCGCCGCCGCGCATGCGTCAATGCGTCCGGGAGGTTTTACGCCGTGAACATCGGTCAGATCGCGAGCAAACACGCCGTCACCGTGCCGCTTGGCGCCTCGCTCGAGCAGGCAGCCCAGACGATGCTGCAGAACAGCGTTGGGGCGATCGTCGTGACGGACGATGCGGGCGGCCGCCCCGCTGTGGCTGGCATCATTACCGACCGCGATATCGTGCGCGCGCGGCTCGAGCATGCCAGCGCCCTCTCCGCGCTCGATGTCGCGGACGTCATGACCCGCGCGCCCCTCGTCCTCGATGCGCAAGAGTCACTCACCAACGCGATCCGCCACCTGCAGGCCCGAAGGGTCCGACGCGCGCCGGTGGTGGGCCGCGACGGCGAGCTGCTGGGACTCGTCTCGACAGACGATCTGCTCGGGGAGATCGCCGCCGAACTCGTCGGGCTTGCGCACCTGGTGGCGCGGCAGGGGCGCAAGCGCGAACGCTGAGAGCTTGACCTCAAGCCAAGTCAGCTGCCGTCCAGTCTGACCGGTGCCGCTCGACGCCGGCGCGCGTGCCGCGCAGGCGCTTGCGCTCTCGATCCGTAGCGCCCCCCAAGAGCGGCGACGACGGCTAGGGGTTGTTCACCCAGCCGCGCGGCTTGCGCTCATAACCGAAACGGATCTCGACACGGCGTGCGCCGCAGCGCGAGCAGCGGAATCGCTCGAGCCGGCGCGCGAGATACGTCTCCCAGCCGATCATCCGCGCCAGCGCATCGACGTGCACGTCGCGGCGGTGGCCGCACGCCCCGCAACGCAACTCCACGTGTGCGTCGCGGTGATCGCAGAGCCGGGTTGAGGGGGTCAGCGGCAGGGCCATGGCGATAGCATTCCCCGCGCGCGCGCGCGCTGTCCATGCAGTACTTACTAATAGCGTGCACTGGATGGCATAACACGTTGATGAGCTGCCAGTATTCGTTCGCGACGGGTGCCCGGCGCGAGGGTTGCGAATAGCTCGCGGGGCGCCGATCGGCTACAGTGGCGCCATGTGCGGGCGCTACATCCTGGCGCAGCAGGCGAAATTCGAGCGGGCAGTCCAGCTCGGCCGCGTGCATTGGGAATTCACCGCGCGTTACAACGTCGCGCCGTCGCAATCCGTTCCGGTCGTGCGCGCCGCGGAGGGTATGCACGAGGGCGTCATGATGCGCTGGGGGCTGATCCCCTTCTTCGCCCACGGCGTGCCCCCGAAGTACTCGACCATCAACGCGACGATCGAGAAGCTCGCGAGCGGACCGGCATGGCGCGGTCCCTGGAAGCGCGGCCAGCGCTGCGTTCAGCTGGCCGCGGGGTTCTACGAGTGGCACCTCGAGGCCGCAGGAGGCAAGCAGCCGTATTTCATTGACCTCACCGACGAGCCCGTGTTCGGATTCGCGAGCCTCTGGGATCGCAGTGTCGGCGCCGACGGTGTCGCAATCGAAAGCTGCGCCCTCATTACCCTGCCGGCCAACGAACTGCTGCGCGACATCCACAACGCCGGGGCACACCCTGGACGCATGCCCGCCATCCTCGCACCCGGCCAGTTCGCCGCGTGGCTCGATGGCACTCCCGATGAGGCCCGATCTGCCCTGGCCGCCTATCCGGCACAGCGCATGAGCGCGCACCCGGTCAGCCTGCGGGTGAACAGCCCGCGCAACGACGGACCGGAACTCATCGCGCCGCTGCAGCAGTAATCCATCAGGCGCCGACGCACCGCCCGCCCGCGCAGCACAGACAGCGCCACCGCCGCACGAGCCACACCCACCGGCGAGCCGACCACCACCGGGCGGCCTGTCGTCGGCGCCAACCGGCACCGGGTCGCACACGACCGTCCGGCCGTACCGGTGACGTTCCGATCGGGCGATGAGACCGCCCCACCGGCTTCGGGCTCATCTTCCTCGGCAAGCGCAAGCGCGCCCGGTTTCAGGCCGCGCCGGCGGCCAGGCACGCCAGCGCACATCTTGTGCGCCGCATCCACCACAGCTCTTACGCTGCAGCAACGGCGCGCCGACCATCCCGGCGCGTCTGCCCGTGCGCACTGTCGCGTGCCGCACCCTGGGCACTTACGCCGCGGCCAATCGCGTAATAGCGCCACCCGAGACTTTCCAGCTGCACCGGATCGTAAAGATTGCGGCCATCGAAGATCACCGCCTGACGCAGCATTCGCCGCATCGATGGCCAATCGGGGCTGCGAAATTCCGGCCACTCGGTCACAACCGCAAGCGCATCGGCGCCCTCGAGCGCCTGCGCCGCCGAAGAGCACAACGCGAGCTCGCGGCGCTCGCCGTAGAGACGCCGCGCCTCCTGCATCGCCACCGGATCGTAAGCACGCACACTGGCGCCGGCAGACCACAGGCGCTCAAGCAGCACTCTGCTCGGTGCCTCCCGCATGTCATCCGTATTCGGTTTGAATGCCAGACCCCACACGGCGATAGTCTTTCCCGCAAGATCCCCGAAGTGCGCCATCATTTTCTCGAACAACCTGTGCTTCTGGCGCTCGTTGACCGCCTCGACGGCTCTGAGGATGGCCGGATCACAGCCCGATGCGGTGGCGGATTGCACGAGCGCTTTGACATCCTTCGGAAAGCACGAGCCCCCGTAACCGAGCCCGGGGTAGATGAATGCATAGCCGATGCGTGGATCAGAGCCCATGCCCTGGCGAACGCTTTCGATGTCCGCTCCTGTCCGCTCGGCAAAATTCGCCAGCTCGTTCATGAAGCTGATCCGCGTCGCGAGCATCGCGTTGGCCGCGTACTTGGTCAACTCCGCGGAGCGCACGTCCATTGCGATCAGCCGATCGTGGTTGCGCGTGAAGGGCTCATACAGGGCCCGCATCGACTGCACGGCCCGGTCGCTGTCGGCGCCCACCACGATGCGGTCCGGCTTCATGAAATCGGCAATTGCCGCTCCCTCCTTGAGGAATTCCGGGTTCGACACCGTGTCGTAATCCACAGCGACGCCGCGCCGCGCCAGCGCCGCCGAAACCGCCGCGCGCACTCTGTCCCCCGTGCCGACCGGCACCGTCGATTTCGTGATCACGACACGATACTCGTTCATGCGCGCGCCAATGGTGTCGGCTACCGCGAGCACGTGGCGCAGGTCCGCCGAACCGTCCTCATCCGGAGGTGTCCCCACCGCAATCATCTGAAACAGCCCGTGGGCCACGCCGGCGTCGGCGTCGACCGTGAATTCCAGCCGGCCCGCGGCGCTGTTACGCCTGATCAGCTCATCGAGGCCCGACTCGTGGATCGGCACCTCTCCGCGGCGCAGCATGTCAATCTTGCGCCGATCGACGTCGACGCACACGATGTGGTTACCCGCATCGGCGAGGCACGCCGCCGTTACAAGCCCAACATACCCCGAACCGAATATCGTGACTTTCATAGCGAATCCTATGTTCGTTACTGACAACTTGCACGGCGCAGAGCGCCGCCCGCGGACCACTCGAATGCATGCACGGCGCCAGGATCCACCGCAATCTGTCGGAACTGCGCGAGCGGCCGGCGCTCCGCAACGAGTCCGGCGAGCCGAATCGGCCCGGCATGCGAGACCGCCAGCACATCGCCTGACACGGTGCGGCCCTCCCATGGCGGGTGGCGGAGGAAATCCCGCAGGCGCTCAAGCGCCTCACCAAGAGACTCCCCGCCGGGAAAGCACATCGTCTGCGGCGCCTGCTTCCACAGGCGCAGCGCTCGAGGCCAGTGCGCCTTCACTTCCTGCTGTGTAAGACCCTGCCACTCGCCGAAATCAATCTCGGTCAGCCGCTCATCGACCACGGTCGGCAGCCCGCCCAGCGCTTCGCCCACCACGCCAGCGGTCACTCGTGCCCGTCGCAGCGGGCTCGCGAGCAGCAGCGCCACGTGCGCCGTCTCCAGCGCACTGGCGATTCCCCGGGCGGTTGCAAGTCCCGCAGCGCATAAGTCGACATCCGTGCGGCCCTGATAGCGGCGCTCAAGATTCCACGCCGTCTCGCCATGGCGTACGAAGAACAAACGCATGGCCGGCTCCGCTTTCAATACGAGTACGCCACGCCCACGGTGATGCGCCGCCCGGCGTGTATGCCCTGGCCGGCCACATCCTGCTCGTACTCGATGAACGGCTTCAGATGGTCGGTCACCCGGTATTTCAGCCGTAGTCCCGGCCGCAGAAGGTCATATCGCTCCGAGTTGTCGGTCGCCGGCAGCGGCGAGCGCAGCTTCAGGGTCCGCACGTAAAAGATGATCGCGCCGAGATCGAGGCGCTGCGTCAGTCTCACGTCCGCGTCCAACTCCGCGCGCATCTGCGCTGCGCCACCATCGACGAACACCCTGGACCCCGCCATGAGCGATGCCCGCCATCGTGCCCCTGCGAACCCGATCTGGAAATCAGGCTCCACCGCCGTGTGCCCCACTCCCAGAGCCGGCGTGTTGCTCACCGAACCGGTGGCCGCCACCACATTGAGGGTAATGGAGTCGGCGAAATCCGCGCGCTGCGTGAGAGCGAAATTGAGGCCGACCTCCTGGTCCTGAACCCCGGCCGCCGTCTCGACGATGCGCCGGCCGTGGTGAATACGGATCTTCTGGACCCGCGCGGCGCGCAGGTCATACTCCAGGGACAGCCGATCGCCCAGCCCCTGAACCCCGGTGATGCGCAACATGGTGTAGCGCAGCTCGCTGCCGGGCAGAGTCGCCGTACCGTATTGATCGGGCAAAAACAACCGCGTCGCATCGTACTGCCGCAGCGAGAAGTCAAACGAGCCGTCTCCCGGGGATGGCACCCATGCATCGGCATGCGCGCCGATCGTCAGCGCTCTGTAAATCAGAATGAGGACACCGAGGCGCCACATCTGACGCCCCCGGATGTTGCGTGCACCGCTCATGCGG